>JAAWBG010000021.1 GCA_022792535.1 Lachnospiraceae bacterium | reverse complement strand
ATTTCTTCTCAGATGTCTGTCTTCCCTTTCTTACTAACTGGTTAAATGTTGGCATTCTTTTCACCTCCTGTAAACTTTCATCATGGAATCTCCTGCTTCTGCAGGATTTCCTATAAGGATTCAGGCGTCAAAAGGGCCTTTGGCACGCGAATCCTATGAAACAATATAAGTGCATATTCATATGCACGCTAAATCATTATATAAAGATAAAATCGCCATGTCAAGGACTTTTTCTAATTTTTCCCGAAATTTGCGATCTTATTCACAGGCCTCCTTGAATCTTGCGGTATACGCTAGGCATGGTAAGACCCTGAATAATAGTGGTGAAAAATACAATGGCATAAGTTCCGCCCAGAATAATA
The DNA here is from genome assembly GCA_022792535.1 of Lachnospiraceae bacterium. Taxonomy (GTDB): domain Bacteria; phylum Bacillota; class Clostridia; order Lachnospirales; family Lachnospiraceae; genus Petralouisia. The sequence continues at coordinate 107,474 of JAAWBG010000021.1, read as the reverse complement.
TAAAAAAGGCTCTCATCCAGCATGCTCTGGGTACTCATGGCAAGAGCAACGGAAAGTCCGCCTCTGAGTCCGCCCCAAGTAAGGAGCTTGACAAAAGCAGGCTTATCATACCCATCCGGCAGGGGGCCTGTAAATAATACAGATACCGCAAGGCTTCCCGACCTTCCAATCATATTTGCCAGCACTGCCACACAAGATAAGGTCAGCACTTTTGGCATCTGAAGGATATGTACAAAAGATAAGCCCAGCATCACATACAGCACAGAATTCAAAAGCGTATCCAAGACCTCCCAAAAGTTATCAAACAATTCCAAGTCCATTTTCTCTTCTTTTGCTTCCACATAATTGCGCAGTGCGGAAAAGAGAACGCCGCATACCACAGAGGCAATCGCCCCGGAAAATCCAAAAGTTTCACAGAGCACATAGGACAGGGAAACTGCCAGAAGACTGGTGAAAATCTGTCTCGCCCCGTCGCAGGTCCGCCGGAAAATAGGAAAGCAAATGCCAGTCACCACTACTCCCACCAGAAGGGCCCCAAAAATCTCTTTTGCCATTACCGGGAAAAACCCACTGTTTTCTTCTGCTGTGACCATACTGGAAAAAAACACAAACAAGGCAACTCCCACACCGTCATTTAGAAGAGATTCCCCTTCTATGATAAAGCTGATATTGGATGGAAGATTGAATTTTTTCAAAATACTGGTGGCTGCTATGGGATCTGTAGGCGCAACAATGCTTCCAAACATCAGGCAGACCGGAAGATCCAGAGAAAGACTTAACAACCTGCCTGCGCCGTAGAACAAAAGTCCATAAAATACAGCGCCTAAAAAAGTGGCTGCAATAGACAGCACAAAAACTGGACGGGCATGTCTCTTAAAATCTCTGAGCCGCATATGACAAGAGCCTGCAAACAACATGAAGCACAGAACTCCTTCCATCAAAAATTCTTCCAGATCAAAGATTCTGAAATCCTTCAGACTCTGCAGCACCGTCTCTGTTCCTTGAAAAGCAATGCCTGCGATCACCAATAAACCGCCGATTCCAACGCTGAACAGCATCAGCGCAATTTCATGGGTTAACTTTGTGACTTTCTCGTTAAAATATCCCAACAGCACTACGAAAGCCAGCAGTATTACAGTCATTGTCAAAAATGTATCCATTTTGCACCAACCTTTCTTCTACTATTTCCTGAATAGAATCCAAAAGGAACTGTCACCATGAATTTTTATACTGCAATAACGGTGTGTTCTGACCTGTCATCTGCCAGATTCCTATCTGCAATATATTTTCACTGGGACAGCTCCCTCCGATATTTTTTTCTTTTATCTACCCTCTATTTTTTCTTTATTCTATTTCTGCCATAACTTCTTCCGCTATTTCCTCTATTTCACCCTGCTCATCCTCTGGAATATAGCTGAAATCCAGCATCTCTTCCTCGAAAAAGATATCGTCCATCTCATCCACATCCGTAGACAGTTTAATGTCGCGGTAACGTTTCATGCCCGTTCCGGCTGGAATCAATTTACCGATAATAACATTTTCCTTTAATCCAATCAACGGGTCTACTTTTCCTTTGATGGCTGCCTCTGTCAGCACTTTTGTTGTCTCCTGGAAAGAAGCTGCAGATAGGAAGGAATTTGTGGCAAGAGAGGCCTTCGTAATTCCCAGCATCACCTGTTTTCCATCTGCCGGTTCTTTGCCTTCCTCTTCCAATCTCTCATTGGTATCTTCGTAATCCAGAATATCCACCAAAGTACCAGGCAGGAAATCGGAATCTCCGTTGTTCTCAATTCTGATCTTCTTTAACATCTGGCGCACGATCACTTCGATATGTTTATCATTGATCTCCACACCCTGAAGACGGTATACACGCTGCACTTCCTGGATCATATAATCCTGTACGGCCCGAACACCTTTGATCTTTAAAATATCGTGAGGATTCACGCTACCTTCTGTCAGCTCGTCACCGGCTTCCAGCACAGCTCCATCCATGATCTTAATTCTGGAACCATAAGGAATCAAATATGCCTTGGTTTCACCAGTCTCCTCATTTGTCACAATAATCTCACGCTTTTTCTTGGTATCTTTAATGGTCGCAATTCCTGCAAATTCTGTGATAATCGCAAGTCCCTTAGGTTTACGTGCTTCAAATAACTCCTCCACACGGGGAAGACCTTGTGTAATATCGTTTCCGGCAACACCGCCTGTATGGAAGGTACGCATAGTAAGCTGCGTACCTGGCTCACCAATGGATTGAGCCGCGATAATTCCAACAGATTCTCCCACCTGAACTGCCTGACCGGTAGCCATATTGGCTCCGTAACATTTTGCACAGATTCCATTGTGAGAACGACAGGTCAGAACAGTACGGATCTTCACTCTGTTTAGAGATTCTCCTTTGTCGTTGACCCCTTTGCTCATCACAAGAGCCGCACGTTTCGGCGTAATCATGTGATTTGCTTTTACTAAAACGTTTCCTTCTGCATCGCAGATATCTTCACAGGAAAACCGTCCGGTGATTCGTTCCTGAAGGCTCTCAATCTCTTCTTTTCCATCCATAAAGGCTTTTACATACATGCCTGGCGCATCTTTTCCTTCGCAGCAGTCAATATCCCGGATGATCAATTCCTGGGACACGTCTACCAAACGCCGGGTCAGATAACCAGAGTCTGCAGTACGCAGCGCGGTATCAGAAAGTCCTTTCCGTGCTCCATGGGCAGACATAAAATATTCCAGTACGTCCAGTCCCTCACGGAAATTCGACTTAATAGGCAGCTCGATCGTACGTCCGGTTGTATCTGCCATCAGACCACGCATTCCTGCAAGCTGTTTGATCTGTTTGTCAGAACCACGGGCGCCGGAATCTGCCATCATATAAATGTTGTTATATTTATCCAGGCCATCCAGCAACTCTTTGGTCAGAATATCGTCTGTCTCTTTCCAGGTCTCTACCACTTCTTTGTAACGCTCTTCTTCTGTGATCAGACCACGTTTATAGTTCCGGGTAATCTTATCCACAGTATCCTGGGCGTTTTTAATAAGAGCAGGCTTCTTCTCCGGCACTGTCATATCGGAAATGGAAACCGTCATAGCCGCTCTGGTAGAATATTTATATCCCATGGCTTTGATATCGTCCAGCACTTCTGCTGTCCGGGTAGCGCCATGAATATTGATTACTTTTTCCAGGATCTGCTTCAATCCTTTTTTGCCTACATGAAAATCAATTTCCAGCTTTAAAAAGCTTTCTGGGTCATTTCTGTCCACAAATCCCAGATCCTGAGGCAGAATCTCATTGAAAATAAAACGTCCCAACGTAGATTCCACATTGCCGCTGATCTGCTCTCCTCCTGGCATTGTCTTTGTGACACGGACAGTAATTCTGGAATGCAGGGTCAGCGCATCATTTTCATAAGCAAGGATAGCTTCATTTACATTTTTGAAGAACTTTCCTTCTCCTTCTGCTCCCGGCCTCTCCTGAGTCAGGTAATAGATTCCCAGCACCATATCCTGAGAGGGAACCGCCACAGGACCGCCGTCTGATGGTTTCAACAGGTTGTTGGGTGACAGCAATAAGAATCTGCACTCAGACTGAGCTTCCACAGATAGGGGAAGATGAACTGCCATCTGGTCACCGTCAAAGTCGGCGTTAAACGCAGTACACACCAGAGGATGCAGCTTGATGGCTTTTCCTTCCACCAGAATGGGCTCGAAAGCCTGAATTCCTAATCTATGCAGAGTAGGCGCACGGTTCAGCATAACCGGGTGTTCCTTGATTACTTCTTCCAGTACATCCCACACCTCTGACTGAAGACGTTCTACCATCTTTTTTGCACTCTTGATATTATGAGCTGTTCCATTGCATACCAGCTCTTTCATCACGAAAGGCTTGAACAATTCAATGGCCATTTCTTTGGGAAGACCGCACTGGTAAATCTTCAGCTCTGGTCCTACCACAATAACGGAACGTCCTGAATAGTCCACACGTTTTCCTAAAAGGTTCTGACGGAACCGTCCTGATTTTCCTTTTAACATGTCAGACAGTGATTTCAGGGCACGGTTTCCTGGTCCAGTCACAGGACGTCCTCTTCTTCCGTTATCAATCAAGGCGTCTACCGCTTCTTGGAGCATACGTTTTTCATTTCTCACAATAATATCCGGAGCGCCTAATTCTAACAGTCTTCTCAAACGATTGTTCCGATTGATAATCCGACGGTACAGATCGTTCAGATCAGAGGTGGCAAAACGGCCGCCATCCAGCTGTACCATAGGACGCAGATCCGGGGGAATCACTGGAATCACATCCATAATCATCCAGTCCGGTCTGTTGCCAGATCCCCGAAATGCTTCCACCACTTCCAGGCGTTTGATAATCCGGGCACGTTTCTGGCCTGTGGCGTCTTTCAACGCTGTTTTTAACTCCAATGCATCTTTTTCCAGGTCAATGGCTTCTAACAGTTCCTTGATGGACTCAGCTCCCATTCCTACCCGGAAATCGCTGCCATATTTTTCTCTTGCTTCCTGATATTCCGCCTCTGACAATACCTGCTTGTACTGCAGATCACTGCTGCCTTTGTCCAGCACAATATAGGATGCGAAATACAATACTTTCTCCAGCGTTCTTGGGGACAGATCCAGGATCAATCCCATTCTGCTGGGAATTCCCTTGAAATACCAGATATGGGAAACTGGCGCAGCCAGTTCAATATGGCCCATCCGCTCTCTCCGCACGCTGGCTTTGGTAATTTCCACACCGCAGCGGTCGCAGACCACGCCTTTATAGCGAATCTTTTTGTATTTTCCACAGTGGCACTCCCAGTCTTTGCTGGGTCCAAAAATTTTCTCGCAGAACAGTCCGTCTTTCTCTGGTTTCAGGGTTCTATAGTTAATGGTTTCCGGTTTCTTTACTTCGCCACGAGACCATTCTCTGATTTTTTCAGGTGACGCCAGACCGATCTTAATGGCGTCAAAGGTAATTGGCTGATATTTCTCTTTGTTCATTGTTTCCGGCATGTGTGACTCTCCCTTCTTTTCCTGCAGAATATTGACTATTCATCAAGAACACTTTCAAAGTCGGCGAAATCGTCTTCTAACTCTAATGCTTCTTCCTCTTCCTCATCTTCTTCGATATCTACCAGTTCTTCATTTTCCTCACTGAATTCCTGTTTGCTGAAGCCCATGGCGCCAAAAGATTCTTCCTCTTCAAATGCAAAATTGCGGTCACCTGCGATGATGGAATTCAGATCTGTATTGCCATATTCACTGGTCTCCATCAATTCCACTTCTTCTCTGTTCTCATCCAGTACTTTTACGTCCAGTCCCAGAGACTGCAGTTCTTTTAAAAGTACCTTAAAGGATTCTGGTATTCCTGGTTCTGGAATATTATCTCCTTTGATGATAGCTTCGTAAGTCTTCACACGTCCGATTACATCGTCCGACTTCACCGTAAGGATCTCCTGCAAGGTATAGGATGCGCCGTACGCCTCCAATGCCCATACTTCCATCTCTCCAAAACGCTGTCCGCCAAACTGAGCTTTTCCGCCCAGAGGCTGCTGCGTTACCAGTGAGTAAGGGCCGGTAGAACGGGCATGGATCTTATCGTCTACCAAATGATGCAGTTTCAGATAATGCATGTGGCCGATGGTTACCGGACTGTCAAAATATTCTCCAGTTCTTCCATCCCGAAGCCTTACTTTACCGTCACGGGAAAGAGGTACTCCTTTCCACACTTCTCTGTGATCACGGTTTTCATACAGATATTCCATGACCTCCGGAAGCAGTTCTTCTTTATGCTTTGCTTCAAATTCTTCCCAGGACAGGTTCACATAATCGTTGGCCAGATCCAGGGTATCCATAATATCGTCTTCTCTTGCACCGTCAAAAACCGGCGTTGCAATATTGAATCCAAGGGCTTTTGCCGCAAGGCTTAAATGGATCTCCAGCACCTGCCCGATGTTCATACGGGAAGGCACGCCCAGCGGATTCAGCACAATATCCAAGGGCCGCCCATTGGGAAGAAATGGCATATCTTCCACTGGAAGCACACGGGAAACCACACCTTTATTTCCATGACGTCCCGCCATCTTATCACCCACAGAAATTTTACGTTTCTGGGCAATGTAAATGCGGACTGCCTGGTTAACGCCTGGAGACAATTCATCTCCATTCTCTCTGGTGAATACTTTTGCATCCACCACAATACCATATTCTCCGTGAGGTACTTTCAGGGAAGTATCTCTTACTTCTCTTGCTTTTTCACCGAAAATTGCCCGCAGCAGACGTTCTTCTGCTGTCAGCTCTGTCTCTCCCTTAGGAGTTACTTTTCCTACCAGAATATCTCCCGCACGAACCTCCGCTCCAATACGGATGATTCCTCTCTCATCCAGATCTTTCAGAGCATCGTCTCCCACACCGGGAACGTCTCTTGTAATCTCTTCCGGTCCCAGCTTGGTATCACGGGCTTCTGCTTCATATTCTTCAATGTGCACAGAAGTATAAACGTCTTCCTGCACCAGTCGTTCGCTTAATAAAACTGCATCTTCGTAATTATATCCTTCCCAGGTCATAAATCCAATCAATGGATTCTTACCCAGAGCCAGTTCTCCATTGGAGGTGGAAGGACCGTCTGCAATTACCTGTCCCTCTTCTACCTTATCGCCTTTGTACACGATAGGTCTCTGGTTGTAACAGTTGGACTGATTGCTTCGGGAAAATTTCGTCAATTTGTATACATCGCGTTTCCCATCCTCTGTCCTAACCGTAATCTCATTGGACACAGACCGCTCTACCACACCTGCATGTTTGGCAACCACGCACACACCAGAGTCTACTGCTGCTTTCGGCTCCATACCAGTACCTACTGCCGGAGCTTCCGTGGTCAAAAGAGGAACTGCCTGACGCTGCATGTTGGATCCCATCAGCGCACGGTTGGCGTCATCATTTTCCAGGAATGGAATCAATGCGGTAGCCACAGAAAATACCATCTTCGGAGAAACGTCCATATAGTCAAACATGGTCTTTTCGTATTCCTGAGTCTCTTCCCGATAACGTCCAGATACAGAATTCCTTACAAAATGACCTTCTGCATCCAGCGCCTCATTCGCCTGAGCCACATGGTAATTGTCCTCTTCATCTGCTGTCATGTAGACAACTTCGTCTGTAACTCGCGGATTTTTCGGGTCGGATTTATCAATTTTACGATAGGGTGCTTCCACAAATCCATAATCGTTGATTCTTGCATAAGTTGCCAGGGAGTTGATCAGACCGATGTTCGGTCCTTCAGGGGTCTCAATCGGACACATTCTTCCATAGTGGGAATAGTGTACGTCACGGACCTCAAATCCGGCACGGTCTCTGGACAGACCGCCAGGTCCCAATGCAGACAAACGCCTCTTATGAGTCAGTTCGCCCAGAGGATTATTCTGATCCATAAACTGAGATAGCTGGGAGGAACCGAAAAACTCTTTTACTGCCGCAGTTACCGGTTTGATATTGATCAGGCTCTGAGGGGAAATTCCCTGTAGATCTTGAGTTGTCATACGTTCCCGCACCACTCGTTCCATTCTGGACAGACCAATACGATATTGGTTCTGCAGCAGCTCGCCAACCGCACGGATACGCCGATTGCCCAAGTGGTCAATATCGTCATCATTTCCAAGGCCATATTCCAAATGCATATTATAATTGATGGAAGCTAAAATATCTTCCTTGGTGATATGTTTTGGAATTAAGTCTGTCACCCCTCGGTGAAGGGCCTCTTTGATCTCTTCCAGAGAACTGTTCTCTGCTAAGATTGCTTCTAATGCAGGATAATATACCAACTCTGTGATTCCCAGTTTCCTTGCTTCCTGTTCGTCAATATCCACATAATTGGTCACATTTACCATCAAGTTAGAGAGTACCTTGATATTCCGCTCTTCCCCTTGAATCCACACAAATGGAACCGCCGCATTCTGAATATCGTCTGCAAGCTCACGGGTAACCGTTGTTCCCTGCTCTGCGATAATCTCGCCGGTAGAAGCATCCACAACGTCTTCTGCAAGAACCTGTCCGTTCACACGGTTCCGCAGAGACAGCTTTTTATTGAATTTGTATCTTCCCACTTTTGCCAGATCATAACGTCTGGGGTCAAAAAACATTGCATTGATCAGACTCTCGGCGCTTTCCACAGTCAGCGGTTCTCCCGGACGAATCTTCTTGTATAATTCCAGCAGACCTTCCTGATAATTGGTGGCAACATCCTTGCCGAAACTTGCAATGATCTTTGGCTCTTCGCCAAACAAATCTATGATTTCCTGATTGGTTCCAATTCCAAGTGCACGAATCAGAACTGTAACCGGGACTTTTCTGGTTCTGTCCACACGGACATAAAACACATCGTTGGAATCTGTCTCATATTCCAACCAAGCGCCACGATTGGGGATTACAGTGCAGGAATATAAAGTCTTACCCACCTTATCGTGTGCAATTCCATAATATATACCAGGAGAACGAACCAACTGGCTGACGATAACACGCTCCGCCCCGTTGATAATAAAAGTTCCTGTCTCCGTCATAAGTGGTAAATCGCCCATGAAGATTTCATAATCCTTAACTTCTTCTACTGCTTCTTTGTTGTAAAATCTTACTCTTACTTTTAAAGGAGCAGCATAATTTGCATCCCGTTCCTTACATTCTGCAATTGAATATTTTACATCGTCCTCACACAATGTAAAATCTACAAACTCCAGGCTTAACTGGCCGCTGTAATCTGCGATGGGAGAAATATCAGCAAATACTTCTTTCAACCCTTCATTGATAAACCAGTTGTAAGAATTCTTCTGAACCTCAATCAGGTTCGGCATTTCTAATACTTCCTTTTGTCGCGAGTAACTCATACGAACGCTTTTTCCTGCTTTAATCGGACGTATTCTGTTCTTCTCCATTGACGTTTCACCTCTCGTTTTCTATCATTTCTCTATTACATTACAATAAGCACACCTTACCACAATAGTGCACCCTATATGATAGCACAAGCGCTGATTGCATGTCAAGGATTTTTTCTAACAGTTCAACCATATCCTGGTGTTATGAACGAATTATGTCTGTATCAATGAGTACATAATATCAGGCTATGAGAGAACGCCCATTTATGAGCAAAAATAGCTGCATAGCAGCGAAGAAGCCTCGTAAGACGCATTTTGCGAATAGCAAATGCGTAGGCCTGAACAGATTTTGAAACCTATCCATACAGAAGCGCCCATAAACCGCCGCCTGTTCGTGAACGGTGGTTTATGGGCGCAAACTAAACTTTTTTATCTAGCGCATAATATCATTAATCTCTCATGGTACCTGGAATCCAATATCTGCGATCTTATTTTGGTATTTATCTCTGGTATCCACATAGAAAGATAACTCTTTCTGTCCATCATATAATACCATGATCTGTGCTGTACATGTGCCATCTTCATGCAGGTCGGATTTTTGATTCAGCCATTGCAGGTAATTCCCCTGGCTGTCTTTGATTCCCATGTTTGGATCGTTGTATTTGTCATTGTAAGGCTCTTTTCTGAAATCTGGAAGTTCAACTTCTAACACAAGACCTGCTTTTGTTTTCGTTCCACTCTTTACCAGAATCCCGTTTTCTTCTTTATTAATATCAAAGGTTTCATTCTGAGACCGATCAACTGTTACCGGAAAACGCAGGTGCCATTCTCCTGTCACATCAGCGGTCTCCTGATATTCTCCCTGGCTGTCCCAACTGTCCCAAAGATTTCCAATGAGTTCTCGTACCGTCCAATCTACCACTATCGTTCCATTTTCGTCAATTCCCAGATCAACCGGTTTCTCACTTCCTGTAGAGAGATCCACAGAATGTGGATTCATAGGATCTAACTGCTGAACTGCCACAAAGGTTCCATCTGCTGATTTTTCAAAGGGTCTTATCACTTCTGCCACGTCGATTCCATTAATATTGATGTTATAGGGTTCGCCATCCTTTTTTTCCAACACAATTCCATCTGCAGCTTTTAGATCTTCCCGGTCAGTCTGCAATGTTGCAGTATAATATAAAACGTATCCGTCACAGTATACATCAGATACAGAAATGGATACTCCGTTACTTTCTGCCGTCAGTATATAGTCCTCTCCCTGCCGCTTATCCACTTCTTCCTGAACTGCCACTGCATTTTCGCCAATCTTTGAATATCTCTCCGTATCTTCCATCTCATATTTTCCACCTTGAGCATTCTCGATCAGCTTCCCAAATACATTGCTGAATAATTCTTTTGCCTGAGCTGAATTGGCAAGTCCCACAGTTCCGATTGTGATTGCACAGACCGCCGCTGCAACTGCAGTTTTTTTCCATGTACTATGTTTTTTATAATCTTTTTCTGCTCTTCGTCTCATTCTCTTTACCTCCATTAAAACTCTCTGTTTATGTCTCTCTTTTTCTTCGGAGGATAATTCTATTTCTTCATATTCATTAAAATCCGTTTCCACTTCATTCAGTAATCTATAAATGTTTTTTTCCATACCTAGACCCCTCTTTCTGCCCGAAACTGTCTGCGAATTTTGTGTTTACCTCTGGAAAGACGATTATAAATCATTTCTTTTTTCATTCCTGTTTCTTCGCTTACCTGTTCTACAGTCTTTTCTTCCACATATAGTTTCAAAAATAGTTCTCTGTCCTGAGGCTTCAGGTATCTCAGCATTTTCTCTACTTCCTCTGATATCTCGTCTTCTATCATTCCTGCCAGCATATTATCTTCTTTCACAATCACTGTATCGTCCAAATTAACTGTTGCCAATTCCCGCTGGTACTGTCTTAGATAGTCAATGGACTGATATCTTGCAATGGCTGCCGCCCAGTTTTTAAATGAGTTTTTGCTTTCATCGAAGTGAGAAATGTTCTGCCAGATTTTCAGGAGCACATCGTCAAAACATTCTTCCTGCCGCCCTGGCAGGCCAAAAAGATGTTTCCGAATGACTGCCATTAACAATCCGCCATATTCATCGATTACATACATGAGCGCTTTTTCATTGTGCAATTGTAATTGCTGACTATAATTTTTTTCTCCAATCTTCATAATTATCCTCGTTTCCAAACCTGCGCGCCGATTTGTTTTATCTTACATTTATTATTACGAATTCTAAAATGGAAATCTATCAAAAATTTGTAAAAATCCCAAAATATGTTGGCCCTATAAGCTAAATGCTCCCGCGGATTGCCCATGAAATCAAAGATTTCATGGGCGCGCGTTGCGCTTTCAAATAAAAAGGCAGAGTTGCCTTTCTTCATGCAAGCATGAAAAACAACTCTGCCTTTTTATTCTCAATCCGCTGAATCGCGATTATTTTAATGTTACTTTTGCGCCTTCTGCTTCTAATTTTGCCTTGATATCTTCTGCTTCTGCTTTCTCTGCGCCTTCTTTTACGATCTTTGGTGCGCCGTCAACAACTTCTTTTGCTTCTTTCAAGCCTAAGCCGGTAACTTCACGAACCACTTTGATAACTTTAACTTTGTTCGGTCCAACTTCTGTCAGCTCTACGTTGAAGTCTGTCTTCTCTTCGCCTGCTGCTGCGCCGTCTCCGCCTGCTGCTGCAACTACAACACCTGCTGCTGCGGATACTCCAAATTCTTCTTCACATGCTTTTACTAATTCATTTAACTCTAATACGCTTAATTCTTTAATCGCTTCAATAAATTCTGCAGTTGTTAATTTTGCCATTATAGTTTCCCTCCATTTTACTTATATTTGTTTGATTTTCAATGATAATATTCTTGATCTGAATATCTGCCTTCGGCTCGCCAATCGTTAGTTATCTTTCTGTGAAGTTCTGTTCGCTAAACTCAACTTTCGCTTCCGCTCGGTTTCGTTAATCTCACAGAACGACCTCGCAACACGCTCTGTCTTCGCCTTCGGCTTGCCAATCGCTAGTTATCTTTCTATGAAGTTCTGTTCGCTAAACTCAACTTTCGCTTCCGCTCGGTTTCGTTAATCTCACAGAACGACCTCGCAACACGCTCTGTCTTCGCCTTTGGCTCGCCAATCGCTAGTTGCTTTCGGTCTCAGCAGGAGCAGCTTCTTCTGCCGGCGCGTCTGCCGGGCCGCCCTGTTCTGCAATCTGGCTGATAACACGAGCAAAGTTTGCAATCGGTGACTGAATGCTTCCAAGGAATTTGGACAGCAGTTCGTCTCTGGATGGAACGGAAGCAATCGCCTTGATTCCATCTGCATCATAGAAAGTTCCCTCTACAACGCCTGCTTTTAACTCTAATGCTGGAGCTCCCTTTGCAAATTTTGCAAGAATTCTTGCCGGTGCTGTTGCATCATCTTTGGAAACAGCGATGGCATTCGGTCCTTCTAACAGAGAACTCATGCTTTCGAAATCTGTTCCTTTAAATGCAAAGTTCATCAATGTGTTCTTATATACTTTGTATACTACACCAGCTTCTCTCAACTGTTTACGCAATTGTGTGTCTTCGTCCACAGTTAATCCACGGTAATCTACCAGCACTACAGACTGTGCATCTTTGATGTGATCAGAAATTTCCTGTACCACAGGCTGTTTTAATTCTACTTTTGCCACGAATTGTGCACCTCCTTATATTATTTTCTTGTGAGCTTTTAAATTAAATGTCTTCACACAATTAATTTAAAAGCCCCTTTGTCCGAGACAAAGAGGCTTGAAATAATCTTCATCATTTACTGACATAAATGTCCTGTAAATCTCCTCGGCAGGTCATAGGGTTACGCCTTAGGGCACCTGCTGTCTTCGGCAATTGCTTGTTCAGTATATCATTGTCTATTTTAGATGTCAACACAAAATGCATTCCCGAATCAGGAAAGTTTTGCAACATTGATCTTTACGCCAGGTCCCATAGTAGGAGTCAGCGTAACGCTCTTCAAATATTGTCCTTTCAAAGCTGATGGTCTTGCTTTTATGATGGCATCCATAAGGGTCTGGAAGTTGTCCGCTAATTGTTCCTCTGTAAAAGATGCTTTTCCAATTGGCACATGGATGATATTTGTCTTATCCAATCTGTACTCAATCTTACCGGCTTTGATGTCATTTACCGCCTTTGTAACATCCATCGTAACGGTTCCTGCTTTTGGATTCGGCATTAAGCCTTTGGGTCCAAGTACACGTCCCAGACGTCCCACAACACCCATCATATCAGGAGTAGCAACTACAACGTCAAAGTCCAGCCATCCATCGTTCTGGATCTTTGGAATCAACTCATCTCCTCCTACATGATCAGCTCCTGCCGCCAATGCCTCGTCTACTTTATCACCTTTTGCAAATACTAAAACCCGAACGGTTTTACCAGTTCCATGAGGCAATACAACAGCGCCGCGAATCTGCTGTTCTGCATGACGTCCGTCACAACCAGTTCTGATGTGAGCTTCGATTGTTTCATCAAATTTAGCAACTGAAACCTTTTTTACAAGGCTGATTGCTTCTGCTGTATCATACTGCACTGCTCTGTCGATAGCTTTTGCAGCTTCTACATATTTCTTTCCTCGTTTCATTCTAATAACCTCCTAGTGGTGATATCGGGAGCCTTCCCTCCCACAATCTCGGTAATCCTGTGATCACCATTGCAAATTTATGATATGGTAGTTACCCTCGACTAACACGTTGTCTTCGTCCGCGGCTTGCCACCGCTAAGTCTTGTTAAGGTAATTCTGTTCGCTAACCTCTGTCTGCGCTTATCGCTTGACCTCGCTAATCTCACAGAATGGCCTCGCACTAAATTCACGCTTCACCTCCGGTTTGCGTTCATTAAGTTGCTTTCGGCCTATTCCTCAACAGTAACTCCCATGCTTCTTGCAGTTCCTGCGATCATGCTCATTGCTGCCTCTAAAGAACCAGCATTCAAATCCGGCATTTTCAATTCTGCAATTTCCTGAACTTTTGCTTTGGAAATAGTCGCCACTTTCGTCTTGTTCGGCACTGCAGATCCTGATTTGATGTTGCATGCTTTCTTGATCAATACTGCTGCTGGCGGGGTCTTTGTCACGAAGCTGAAACTTCTGTCTGAGTATACAGTAATCACTACTGGAATGATTAAATCTCCCTGATCAGCAGTTTTAGCGTTAAACTGTTTGGTAAATTCGACAATATTTACTCCATGCTGTCCAAGTGCAGGTCCAACTGGTGGTGCAGGTGTAGCTTTTCCAGCAGGAATCTGTAACTTGATATATCCTTCTACTTTCTTTGCCATTTGGAAATTCCTCCTTTAATTTATTTACAGCCGCTCTGAGAACGTCTGTAACCTATGCATCTTACAACTTTCTAATATCTGTGAAACTTATTTCTACCGGTGTTTCACGACCGAACAGGTCAACATTGATTGTAACCATCTGTTTTCCGTGATTCATGGACTGAATAATACCGACTGTGTCTTTCCAGACACCTCCGACCACTCGGATTGAGTCGCCTTCTTCAAAATCCACCACCACATTTTTATCCACCTGGATACCTAATGGCCGCATTTCAGCTTCAGTGAGCGGTACGGGTTTGGAGCCCGGACCGACAAATCCGGTAACACCTCTGGTATTTCTTACCACATACCATATATCATCATTCATAACCATATTGATCAGAACATATCCTGGAAACATTTTTTTCTCAACAGTCTTCTTAACACCATTTTTCATTTCCACAACGCTCTGCATCGGAACCCTGACTTCCAGGATCTGGTCTTCTAAGTGCCGATTCTCGATTGTCTTTTCAATGTTCTCTTTCACCTTGTTTTCATAACCTGAATAGGTATGAACTACGTACCAGTTTGCCTCTGCCATAAATCACCTATGCCTCCTATAATTTCACCAGGTTATCCACGCCGTATTTGATGATCACGTCTAATACTGCAATGATCAGACCTAAAACAACAGAAACTGCTACTACAGCAGTTGTCTGCCTGCCAAGTGACTTTTTGTCTGGCCAGATAATTTTTTCAAACTCAGCCTTAAGACCGGTAAACCAGCTCGTTTTTGAAGCCTTTTCTGTATTGGTTTCTCCCATTTCTTACCTCCAGCGGTACGATTTCCGCACCATCTTTTCAGGGATAGCTGAACAGTTCTTTCAGCCTCCACGCCGCTCCATTTTGTTACTTGGTTTCCTTGTGTAATGTGTGTGTCCTGCAGAATCGGCAGTATTTCTTTGTCTCCATTCTGTCTGGATGAGTTTTCTTATCTTTTGTCATGTTGTAATTACGTTGCTTACATTCTGTACATGCCAATGTAATTCTTGTGCGCACAACTTCCACCTCCACTTACTTTCTAATTTTAGGCATAAAAAAAAGACCTACTTCCATCGCTAGTACACTATAGCACATTTGGGAGGTTTCCGTCAATAGTTTTCCATTAATTACAGAGATCTATCTTTTTTCATGCACCTTCTCACATCCATTTTTCCTAATCTTGTCAAAATATGAAAAATACGCTGTCATGTAAGGTACAACTGTTAAGTAATTCTGAAAATCATCCGATATAATAGGTAAATTATAGTTATGTGTTTTATATGGTTATCACAAAAGTATACATGGAGTAACTTTGTGCCCCCATGCTTCGGCATGATTTCACGGATGAAAGGAGGGGATTTGTATGGCCGCTATTGATACCGCTTATAATTATTATTTAAGCACATATGCCAATCAGTCGGCGTCCCGCTACGATTCACATAAGAAAAGTGAATTGCGTAATATCTATAATACAATCGTCAAAATCAATAAAGATTCCCCCCTCTATAAGATTAAGCACTCAGGGGATGTTCAGAAGTTTGCCATAGATATCAAGGAAAGTACGCGTATCATTAAAAATGTGGTTGCTTCTCTTTCTGACGCAGAAGAGGGTATCGGAAACGCTTTTCAGAAAAAAATTGCATTTTCCTCTCAGGAAGATGTAGTTTCTGCTGAATACATTGGGAATCATAAAGAATCAGAGGAAATGGGCAGCTTCTCTTTGGAGGTAAAAGAGCTGGCGTCCCCTCAGATCAATCTGGGAAATTTTTTGGATAAAGACCGTCTATCTCTTTCTCCTGGTTCTTATTCTTTTGATTTAGAAAACAGCACTTCAACATTTGAATTTCAATTTAATATCCATT
Source organism: Lachnospiraceae bacterium (assembly GCA_022792535.1). Lineage (GTDB taxonomy): Bacteria > Bacillota > Clostridia > Lachnospirales > Lachnospiraceae > Petralouisia. The sequence goes on along the minus strand of JAAWBG010000021.1, from coordinate 91,385 downwards.
CTGATGATACCAATTACACCACACAGAATAAGCTGGCCAATCTGATCAGCAATGCTGACATCGGGTTAACAGGTTCTGTTGTGGAGGATCAAAATGGTTTAAGCGCATTGCAGATTGAATCTGTTTCCACAGGAATCAGCGATGGAGAATCTTTTCTTTTCTCCATTTTCCCACAGGGAACACGAAGCTCCATCTCTGCAGTGGAAGCCCTTGGAATTGACCATGTATCCCAGGAAGCCAAGAACGCTGTTTTCCTGTTAGACGGAACAGGCCATTCCTCCCATTCAAATACCTTTACCATCAATCATGTATTTGAATTATCTCTTCACGGAGTCAGCGAGGAGGGCAATCCTGCTGTTATTGGCTTTAAGACAAATGCAGACGCCATGGCCGAAAATATTCAGACCCTGGTAGACTCTTACAATTCCATTCTGCACACAGCCAGCAAATATTCAGGCTCTCAGCATCAAAGTGTAAAACTGTACCGAGATATGAGCAGTACCGCATTTACCTTCCAGAACGACCTGGAAAGCATGGGACTTATGGTAAACGAAGATGGCGAGATCTCCATAGACAAAGCTTTGTTGACGGAATCTGTTTCAGAGGAGAATTCAGAAGAACATCTTTCTGTGTTAAATGATTTTAAAAATCTGTTAAATACCAAGGCGAACAATGCTTCTCTAGATCCTATGAAATATGTGGATAAAATTATCGTTACCTACAAGAATCCAGGAAAAAGCCTGGTAACCCCTTATATTACTTCCATCTATTCTGGTATGATGATGGATCGCTATTGTTAATATCACAATAAAGAACCTCCGGAGCGCTAATCCTGCCCGGAGGTTTTTCGGTTATATTTCTTCTAATATTTTTGTCATTGTCAGGTTCAGGCGTAAAACACCTGAACCTTTACCTTTTACTAAATGAGATCTTCTGGATCAACAAGATGCTTTAGAACCTCATAAGCTGATTCACTCTTCCGTATTCTTCCTGCTGCTTCTTCTGCATCATAATCCGATATTCCTGTAACAGGCTATTTTTCTTCATATCAGAAACAGCTCCGGCATAATCCAGATCTTCTAACCGGCTCTGAGACGCTGTAGTATTATAAGATGCATAGGAATTATAGTTGATGGTATGGCTCAGCCGATTGTAGGCTGCTCCAAGCCCGCTTCTGGCTGAAGATACCTTTTCTAATGCGCTGTCAATGGATGAGATATCAAAGTCTCCGGTCACATCATAATCTTCAATTCCCAGGGACTTCAGCACTGCATCCGGCATATTGATATCCATACCGCCGCCATTGGGGCTGGATGCCACATGGGATCTGCCCATGGAACCATCTAAAAGATTCATATTATTGAATTGTGTGTTCCCAGCCGCGTCGGAAATATAACCTTTCAGCTGATCAATCTCCTGCTGAATGGACGCTCTGTCATCCTCTCCATAAATGGCTGTATTAGACGCCTGAATGCTCAGCTCCCGCATCCGCTGCAGCGAATCTGAAATCTTAGACAATCCGCCTTCCGCCACATTCACCATATCCTGAGAAGTGGCTGCATTCCTGGTTCCCACATCATATCCGTTGCGCTGAGATAAAAGCTTTGTGGCAATCGCAAGACCTGCTGCGTCATCTGCGGCAGAATTAATCCGTTTGCCGCTGGCTAACTGCCGGAAATTCCGATGCAGATTCTGATTCTGCTTCGTATACAGACTCTGATTACTGTAAAAATTCTGTCTGCCTCCAATGGATGAAATACTCATACAAAAACCTCCCTTCTTTCCATATCATATCTCTCGCAAGACAAATAACTAGTATTAATTTTATTATAGCAAAGATCACCATTTTTGCAATGTATATGATCGAAAATTTTTCAAAATAACAACAAGGCTACTACCTTTTCATAAAATTCTCTATTGCCTTTTCTATTATTGTAATCTCTCCTTCCATCTCCTGTACCGTTTTTACCTTTTGGATAAAACTGCTTTCCAATCCATATTGTCTTACCTTATCAATCCATTCCAAGGTAGTTTTTGAATCATATCCTCCATGAATCAGCCCGTGATACATATAGGCCAGCTCATTTTCCACATTGGTATTAAATACCATAGGATCGTCTGAATTGATGGTAACCATCAGATTGTGCCTGGGCCTTTCCTCTTCCAGGCTGTTCAAGTTGAGGATATAATGACTGTACAGACTTTCAATCTCACCAATGGCCAGATTAGAAGTGGGATTGGTCTCAATATAGATTCCCCGTCTCTGAATCTTTTCCATCATATAGATCTGCAGCGTTTTCAGGAGTTTCGCATCTTCCTCTGTTGTCTCCAGCCAAATCACCTGGTTGTATTTATCCTCATATATAGAACAAAAATAGGTGCAGATAATCTTAGATACATTCCACAAACTCTCTTTTGTTCCTGGTTCCGCATCATAGCGGCAGGCCATTCCCAGACTTGGATCTTTCCTTTCCCTCTTTTCAAAATCCTCATCCTGCTGCCAAAACATTTCATTCAAATTCCTTTTGAATTTTTCTTGATATGCCTGATATAGAACATGAACGGTAATTCCTGCCATATTACAATATATTTTTGACGCTATCTCCAGTATTTTTCCTTCCAGCGCATAAGCGGAAACTGGAAGTTCATATTTATTTTCAATCACAACGCCCCACACCCAGAGCAGATTATCCAGATATTCTCCCAAGGGCATTAAGACATTTCGATTATTTTCCATCCAATAATCTACATCCACTCCCAATGCAATTCCATGACCAATTCTATCACAGGAACGATAATTGTATTTCTCAATTACCTCGTCAATGTGCCTGAGCCCCGACATAATATGTCTGTAATCTTCTCCCACATGATAAGTAAGACCAATGTTTTGGATTCTTTTGTAAATTTTCTTCCCATCCTTCCCAAAAGCCTTCACCATATCAGAATACAAACGGTTCCGCACCTCATTGTAGGCCGGAGAAAACAGCCATGGCTCCACTGCATTTTCATCTGACGCCGCATCCAAGCCCACCAGATATTCATCCAGATAAGGAATCTCATTTCTGATCACTGCAATTGCCCTGGCAATATTCACGCACTTTCTGCGCAGTGCAATTTTATGCTGGGTATTATAGATCTGTGATTCTGCAGCACGCCTCCAGCAAAAATACCCTGAACTATTATCAAGAGATTTCCGCTTATTAAAATGCAGGACAATTCCAATCGTGGGAGCATCTTCTTTGCCATGAATATATTTCCTGTAATGGCTCAAAAATTTCCCAATCTCTCTTAAAATCTCCTTCTGCAATTCCAACTGTACCAGAGGATTATTTTCATCATAAAATTTCCGCTCTGTGTCTACGGACATTCGAAATTCCAGTTTTTTCAATGCGTTGTTATTGACCTGGGTTTTCAGAATATAATCCCAGCGTCTCTCCTGGGTAATGCCTCTTCGGAAAGAACCAGAAGCCTTGGAAAAATAATTTTGAAACCAGTTCAACCCCTGTACAATATTCCGCTGGAAAATTTTTGAGAAAAAGGTGTTTTTTATTCGTATGTACTGCAAAAACAATTTGGCATACTGGATGTCTTGAGATTCCCTAATATATCCCAGAGATTTTGCCAGAAAAAAGTACTCCGGGCTGGTATCCAGCTCCTCATACCGCTCATATAAAACGTAAGAAAGAATATCCTTCTCACGCATTTTAAGGACGTCTATCTCTCCCATATACTTTCTGCACCTTTTCTCCATCTCTTCAAAATAGAGGATCTTTTCTTCCCTGGTTTCCCATTTGCCGGCGTCCGGCTTTTGCATACTCTGAATTAATTCAGGAAATATCTCTGGGAAAAATTTTTCACTGCCTGGTTTCCAAGCTTCATATTCTAAAAAATATGCCGCTGCACACCGATAAACCGATAGGTGAAAAAGCACATAATCCTGTCCCTCAAACTTACTTTCTGGATTAAAAATATACTCCTTCCATATGGCAAGGTTTGTGGTCTTCTCCCACAACATCAGATAATCACTGGATACATTGATATGTAAATGTGTCTCTGCCATGCCTCGTTTCAAATTGGCCATCAGCAGCTTATCTGCCAGAGAGATCGTTGCCCCTTATTTATAAAACATTTCCATTCGATTCCCATTCATTGCCACAAAAGCTGCAAGAAACAGATCCGGCGTTACAATCCGAGTCAGCGTATTCCAAATCTCAACTTTATCAAAAGCGCTGCTAGTTCCTAAAATATCCTCCGGAAATTCTCTTCCAGCCTTGTTTTTCCAAGTTCGGATGGCAAGAATCCCATCTCTGGACGTCAGCAGAGAATTGGCAATCCAAAAAATATTATCTATGTAGCATTTGACTACCATCTCCCTCCGGGCCGCCCCTTTCCATTTATGGCTCATATCTTCTGTAATTCGATTGTGGGAGAAAAATTTCTCTCCCACCAGCAGAACATCATCCAGTGATTTCGGTCTGCCAGAGCAAATTCTACAAAGATATTTCCCAAAATTTTTCTGAGCTTCCTCATATCTTTTCGACGTCTCTCCTCTCCCTTTCACACTGAACCGCTCGGTATGATCCAGGTATGCACAATAGGCGTCTTCCCGTTCCGCCAGCGCATCCTTCTGAATCAGCCCTGTATCCGTATAGGGAAACGTCAATATCTCTAAAATCTGGTTTAGTCTGAATTTATTCAAAAGTTTCCCCTCTTATCTTAAAATATAATCCACATACTCCTGTCTTGTCTCTTTTACAATAGTATCTAAGGTTTCCCCCATCCACTCTTCCTTTCGGTCATCCATAATCTCCTCGCATATCCTGTAAAACACAGCGTAATACATATGTTTCCTTTTCGGAGAGGCATTGAATAATTCTCTGGCTGTATATACTTCTCCTCCCTGTTCTTTCCAGGTAACCCTTCCTGCCAGATACCATTCCACCACGCAGATATAGCTGATAATATCCAGGCAGAAGTCTATCGCCTCTCCCAACCGTTCCTCTGGAATACAAACGGAAACACTTTTTAAGAGCCTGTAATAAGGCACCGTATAATTCTCATAAACTCTTTTCCGCTCTTCTGATTCCATCACCTGTCCCGTCTTATCTAAAATCTTTTTCACACTTCTGGCAAAATTCAGAATCCGGTTGTTGAAAACCCTGGTTCCGCCCATAAATTCCTGCTCGATCATCTTCCGGTACATGTCATAGCTCTCTGCCTGAGAATCGCCAAGTTCTTCCATGTTAGCGAAATATGCCTCTTCATCCAATATTTCCACCAGGTTATAATATTTCTTATAGCGGTATTCAATACTGTCTTTTAGTTCTTCCATATACTCTTCCACAGCGCCGATCTCTTTCACATTCCACAACAAATTCTCCAAAGATTTTTTGGTACTTTCCGAACAGTAATACATCATATCATTGATAGTAATCCCTTCCACCTGTTCCGGATCTTCGCTGCTTCCTATTTTCAGCTCAAGGATCATCTCTTTACATCTCTCATACACGCTCTCCAAGTAGATATAATGATTATGACCCTCTGCCTGAAACATCACTTCGTCCATCAAAGTTTTCCGTTTCCCTGCCTGCCATGCAGCCTCATCTTTCAGTTGTTTCTGTTTTTTTAATTTTCTGAGGCACATAAAATCCTCAATCTCCGCCCTCACATCTTTTCTTACCGTATTGACAAAATCAAGATCCAGCTCCTTTGTCATAATATCTGTTTTAGCAGATAATTCTTCGCCAAAAATGTAAACATTTTCATATGCCATGGATACAATCGCCAGAATATTCTCAAACCATTCCCGATCCTTATAAAACCATTTTTTTACCATCCCGCGGGTTCCTCTCCACTCTTTTTGATCAAAACAGTGAAGATAATCGTAGACGTCCCTGGCGCTGTTTCTGTCAAATTTATACAATCTGTTAATTTCCCGGAACAAATTTTCGTAATGTTCCAGAAAATCCTGCATCTCCATATTGGTTCGAATCATTTTTCGATTGGAAAATACTCGTTTATTTACAAATCCAGCCAATTCATTCTGCGCATAATATTTCTGATGTTTGGGACAGATAGAAATGGAAATCTTTTTATTTAACATCATTAAAACTCTGTCAAGGAAAAATCCCAGTGCATACAAGGCAATGGACATATCCATAAAATCTTTCTTCTTAGTCCCATACCCGTTGGCATTTTCATTTTCATAATCCATGTTTTCCCCATAAAACTCTGGAATATATCGGTAATTTATGTACATATCCCATTGGTTATATTGATAGAGAAGAAATTTATCCGTAAACTCTTCCTCATTTTTTACTTTATCAAATTTTTCTGTATTAGAGCGGAGCATCAGATAGACAAATTGTTTCATCGCCTCATACAATCCCTTGACATATTCCTGCCTGAGTTCCTCCTTTTCCTCTGCCTGCTCTGCCAGACGCATGGCGCCTTCCAAAAATTGACGTATAATATAGTAAGCATTTCCCATCTGTCTGGAAGAATTTCCCACAAAATGGAAATAAAAGGCCAGCTCGCTGTCCGTAATATCCATTCCCCTTTCCTTTGAACACAATTGATTGAGCAGCTCTTTCACCGCTTCATTCAAAGAAATATCATCTTCCATAATAAAATTCTGCTTCTCTGATATACGCCGAAACTCTTTCAGATAATAACGGGTAGACGTGGGAAGAATTTTCAACAGATAAGCCCGCGCACTTTCGTAATCCTTGTAATTGACATCCACTTGTTCCCGTAAAAACCATCCCGTATTCACACTGTTCTTCTCCAAGTATACCTGCCATTCTTTGGGCAGTTTCCTCATCCGGTTTGTAACGTTGATCTCCGTTACCTCCATGATCTGGTTCTCATCTGCAGTGATCACTACAATAATATTAGGATGGGCTAAGTATTTCGTGACAACAGAAAACAGATTGTTCACCCTCTCAGGCGCCAGGTCCACATCATCAAAGAAAAAATAAATCATAGCATTTTCTTCTGGCTCAGAGCGATTGTTTTTCCGCAGGGCCTCCGCAAGCTCCGTCCAGAATTCCGTTAACTCCCTGGCAAAAGAAAAGGCATTCTGGGCCTGGCGCTCTGAATTGCTGACTACCTCATAAAAGGAATGTTCTGAATCAGGATTATATTTTACAGAAAAACTCAGCTCACAAATCTTTTTCAACTTCTTCCGCAGACTTTCGGTATTCTCCACATGACATCTCTGGGCATAATCCATCTCCTGTTTCTCCGCAAAATTTTCCAGTTTTTCACTGATTACCGCCAGCACCCAGTCTAAAATATCGCACTCCTCTGGTATAATCTCCGGCATAATAATAGGAAGCACAAGATCTCCCTGATAAGTATCCTCTATCTTCTTGCTCAAGGTATATAGTACAGACGTCTTCCCTGTTCCTCTCTCTCCCAAAATAGAAAAGACATTATCATACATAAGTGTATCCTGATAACGTCTTTTCTGTATTGATTCGATATTTACTTTACGGTAATCTTCAATTTTACGCCACAAATCGTCAAAACCCGGAAAGGTATTGTGCAGCTGTACATCATTCAATAATTTTATGCCCACTTTGTGCGTAATTTCCTTCGTCCCCTTCATATTTCTCCTCCTCATGTAACTTTGAAAATTTTCGACTTCACAGCCCAGGCAGCCATATGGCCCCTTAAACGGCAGGCTGCAAATGAAAGTCTATTTCGAAAGTAATTCATATGGTGATAAAATGCTGTCCAACATGGTAATCTCTTTCAATTCCGCTTCTATGCTCCCCGGTCCAAACCGTCTTACCGGAAAACGTTTTCTCTCTTCCTGTTCCTCAATTTCCTTGGAAATCCTCGTAATACTTCGTTCAAACTTATCAACGGAAATTGCCTCTGCTATGTTTGACTTTTCTCTTGCGTACGTAATCTTTGCCATTCTGCAATCCCCCTTTCCATCCCACTAAAAAATGGGGCTTCGCTGTTATTTTAACATAATTCTGCCCCATTTTCAATTGAAAGATTCACTTTGTGTGTATCAGGCGTGGCAGAGAAGCTGGAGGCCAAACTGCTGCTCTCATTTCTCTTCCTCTAATACTTTCCCGGCAGCGTCTCCAAACTTTTCAAATACTGGCAGCGCCTCTTCCAGCGCTTCTGCAACCTCTGCATCCTTTTTCTCTGCCAATACCTGGCTTAATTTGGAAATACTGGCATTAATTTCCTCTTTTTTGATCCGTTCTTCCTTCTCATTGATCAGCGACATGGTTCCATTCAAAACACCGATTTCCCAGTTGATTCCTTTTATGATCTCATCTAAAAACTGATCTGTATCTTCCTTTCGTTCTCCTTTTAGTTCTGAGATAATATTGCGAATGCTTTTTACCAGTTTCTGGTTGTAATCACAAAGTACCTCCAATGCTTCTATCTGCTGTGCGCGTAGTTCTTCCATAATGTATGTTCCTCCTCTTTCTCTTTGACCTCTGTTCTTTTATAGGTTGAATGGCCGCATCTTAATTTAAACCTGAGTTATGGTATCCTTTTCAAATACGATTTAAGACACTATCTTTAAGATCTGCCCCACCCGCAGTTCCAGTGAATATTTCTCTTTTGCCTTCTGATATCCATTCCTGGCAATCTCCTGCCGCTCTTCCTCATGTTCCAGATAATACCGGATCTTTTCAAGCAATTCTTCTTCACTGGCATAAAGCTCCAGATCCTTTCCTGGCTCAAAATATTCTGGAATCTCGCTCTGATAATTGGTCAGCACAAATCCTCCTGCTCCCAAAATATCCCACAGGCGCAGGGGCAGCCCTGTTCGGATGGGTTTTGAGGTAAAGTTCAGATTGATTTTCGACAGATGAAAAATCTTGGGCATCTCTGTGGCGGTTTTGGCAAGTCCTCGGTAATTCGCATGAGGCAGAGGGCTGAAATCACTTGCAGTATACAAGTCCAGCTTATATTCCTCTGAAATCCGCTTTAGCAGCCGCAGTCTCTCCTGCTCTGTCACCTTATTTCCCAAATAGAGATGAGCCATTGCCGCCCGGTCATTGTGATCAGCCTTTTCTGGAAATTGGTAAAAGGGCACTTTTTTCTTAAATGCCTGCAGCACTTCGTCTGTAATACATTCTTCCAAAAAATTATAACCATATACTTTTAACTGGGCTTCAATCAAACCGTCCAGATATCCTTTCAGCCATCCTTCCTCTTTTAGTCGATTGTAAGGACATTTCTCCGTGTACAGAGACCCGATAAAGGAAACGTCTGCGGAGAATTTCTTCCGGTCTTCTTCTGTAATCGTTTCCATCACTTCATCCAGCCGGACATAATCTGCCCCCAGAGGCAGGTAAAATATTCCTTTGGGATTCTCCCTGTGAAATTCTTCATACAATGCATAGTCAAACAAAAAAACCCGGTTCCATGTGTTCCGAATGGAATGAGAATATAACTCCATCACCGGGCTGTCCACAATCCAGCACACATAGGGAATATGAAAAATATTACAGACCTCCGAAACCACCGGAAAAAAATTAATGCTGAATACAATCTGACTTTCTTCCTTTTTCAGCGCTGCGCTGACCAAGTTCATCTGTCCCCTGGCTCCCAATTCCTTGTTGCGCATCTCCTCTGTGATCTCTGTCACTGTGTGTCCCAATCTTCTCATAACCGCTATGATATCAGGTTCACAGATACTATTATAACGATAAAATAATATATTCATTTGTTTTCCTCAGGAAAAATCCGCAATAATCTGACTTCGATAATCTTCATTTTCAATAGGCGACAGATCCTGCTCTTCTCCAATCTCATTATTATACTTTCCAGTTACAAGGGTCCTGCATCCTTCCCCTTTCAAAAACCATTCATACTCCAAATCTAAATGGCCAATGTCAACAGCCTGATACCCCGCCTTGCACAGATCACTGGCAAGAACCGTAGCTGTAGGCCCCAAAGCTAAAAGAAACAGTGCCTCTTTGTTCTGGTTCTTACATGCCTCCAAAATCTCTGGATATCTGGCAAATGCATTTTCGGCAGGTCCCAGAATTCTTTGAATGCTTCTTGCATTGTCAAACAGATCGTTGTCAACGCCCAGACCTGTAAAACAGCCTTCTACCAAAACACATTCTCTGTCTTCCCAGATCCGTTTCAGATTTTTAAAGCGTTTCCCTGGCGCATCGGTCTGGTTATCCTGATACATCACATACGGCCTAGTCACATAAGCGTCGTAATATACTTTTTTAGAATCCAGAAGCGCCAGATGCTCCCTCCGCACCTGAGGATTCAGATAGCAGCGGATCTCACGTCTCGCCTGCTCTGTATATTTTTCCAGGCTTCCATAATTATCTGCAATTCCCACCAGAAGATTTTCATCTTCAGACTGAAGCACTTCCTTCAATCTCTCACCTAAGTTTTCCTCTATTTCTGTTTGAAATCTGTGGCGGATACGTCCTGCAATTGCTGCAAACTCTCCGTCCCCAAATCTTGCCAAAGATTTTCCATGAGCTATGATCTCTTCCACTGCAGATTCTCCTGGCAGAATTTTAGGAAAAAATCCATCCAGTTGTGCTTTCATTCCATCATATAATTCATAGATAGCATTTTCCTGAAAATTCAGATTATCCTGCTGGTTCTGCTCCCACCACTCCAGCATCTGTTTTTGGCCTCGAATCAGCAGCTTGTTTTCTTCTTCTAATTGATACACCCTTCTCTGAAGGCCTTCTACAATCCCAAGAAGGCTTAAAAATTGTTGTTCTAATTCCATTTCACTCCGCCATCCTTCAAATTATTATTCTAACTTTCAGTATATTGGATTTCCAAAAGGAATACAATGTAATCTTTCGAATACCAACTGTCTTTCTGAGATATTCTGTATATCCAGTATTAAACATTATAGATATCTGCTTTATAGGCATTCATGTTCTGCCTCATCCATTCGATAGTCTCTGCAATTCCCTGAGTAAAAGTATACTGCTGTTTCCAGTCTGTCAATTGCTGGATCTTTGCATTTGATCCTAAGAGACGATTGACCTCGCTCTTTTCTGGCCGAAGGCGCTGTTCATCGCAGAGGATTTTCCCTTTGGGATTGATCTGTGAGATGATTTCCTGAGCCAGATCTCCAATAGAAATCTCCTGCTGAGTAGCAATATTGATCTCCTCTCCAATCGTTCGATCTGACTCTGCAATGGCGATAAAACCTGCCGCTGTATCTTTCACATAGTTAAAATCCCTGGTGGGGGTTAAGGAACCTAATTTGATCTCTTCTTTTCCAGCCAAAAGCTGAGAAATAATAGTAGGGATCACCGCTCTTGCCGACTGCCTTGGCCCAAAAGTATTAAAGGGACGCACGATAGAGATTGGCATGTTAAAACTGCGGTAAAAACTTTCTGCCAGCCGATCCGCTCCGATCTTGGTAGCCGAATATGGAGACTGTCCCTGATAGGGATGTTTCTCATCAATAGGCACATACTGAGCAGTTCCATACACTTCAGAAGTAGACGTCACCAGAATTCTCTGAGTCTCTAACTGGCGGGCCGCCTGAAGTACATTCAAGGTTCCTTTGATATTGGTATCCACATAGGAATCCGGCGAATGATAGCTGAAAGGAATCGCGATCAGCGCCGCCAGATGAAACACCTCATCTACCCCTTTCATAGCCTCCCGCACTCCATTGGGATCTCGAATATCTCCTGTAAATACTTCAATCTCTTTTAATTTGTCCGCCGGCAGGCTGTCCAGCCATCCCCAGGTATTAAAAGAATTGTAATAAGCAAAGGCTTTCACGTCATATCCTTTTTCCAATAAGCTCTCTGTCAGATGGCTTCCAATAAATCCATCCGCTCCTGTCACTAAAACTTTTTTCATATGCCGATTCCTTTCTTTAAACATGCCATAAAGCATCTTAACAAGACCTTTTGGCCCTCTATCTATGTAAAACCTTTTTATCTTCTTTTCACTCCGCCTTTAAATCCAGCTTTTCTTCCATACGGCGCATCTCTTCGAATTCTCCCATGTCCAAAAAAGAATCTTCACTGATAGGGTACATTCCCACTTTGCGTCCCTCCGCCAGCAGTTGATCCGCCAAATCTGTCATGTGGAAAAAAGTATCCTCCGGAATTTCCTGCAACACCTTGGGACTTAACACATACATTCCCGTGTTCACAAAATAGGAAAGTTTTGGTTTCTCTTCCATAGATTGAATCCTGCCGTTTTCGCTGGAATGAATCACACCATAAGGGACCACAATATTTTTCAGAGCAGTCACAATGGTCAGCTCATTTCCCGTCTCCAAATGATGCTTGTAAATATCTGTGTAATCTGCATGAATCAAAATATCGCAGTTGGTCACCACCAGCGGCGTATGAAATTCCTCCTGGATCAGAGGAAGGCTCCCTGCTGTTCCCAGAGGTTTATCCTCCTCCACGTAGGTCAGCTGATAATCCGCAATATTTTCTGAAAAATAAGATTTAATCATGCTTTTTCTATAATTGACCGTTGCGTAAAAATTTTTTACCCCATACTCCCGAAACGCATTGATAATACGCTCCATAATGGGAATATCGCCGATAGGTATCAGGGGCTTCGGCAGAATTCTCGTATAAGGATAAAGCCTCGTCCCCTTCCCTCCTGCCATGATAACAACTGGTATCTCCTGGAGAGATAATTTCTCTTCTTTCTTCTCTGTAAGATTACTTTCTTCTTTAAAGATAATATCTTTGATCTTATTTTCTCTGGTCACTACCGGCAAAGCAGTAATCAGATGTTTTGCCATATATTCCTTCGCTTTTTTCCGCTCTTTGCAGGAAATCACTTTGGGATTTCTGTTCATAATCTCCTGCATTTCTCCCTGCAGATTTCCCGTTCGAATCAGCCATCTTCGGATATCTCCGTCTGTGACCACACCCACCAGTTTCTCTTCTTCCTCTATAATAAATAAAATTCCCTTTGAATTCAGATCAATTTTCTGCATTGCTTCCACAACCGTTGCATTTCCCATTATAAGGAAACGGCTGAGTTCTTCACTTTTCATTTGTGAAACCTCCTGTTTTATTCGCTGTCTTCCTTGACAGCTGTTCTATTCTTCTATTTCCGCGGGCAATGAACCAAACAACCGCCCCTTTCAACATATTTTATAAAGATTTCCGACACATAACTTCACAATCTTTCTTATAAAATGCAACGGCATATTTTTGAATATTTTTATAACCGTCCTCAATCAATTCCCTATCATATCCTTTGTCCGCTATCTGCTGCAAACCCTTTTCACAGGTTTCCTGGAGCTTGTCAATGGTATCTGCCAGTTTTAATTCCAATATTATGGCCATTCCACGTCTGCTGGGCGTATACATCACAATATCTGCCCGTCCATTTCCAGTTTCCCGATTTGATTTCACAACATAAGACTGGGCCTGGCTTAACAGCCCCAGCATAAAGCCATGATAAAAATTTTCTGCATAATCATAGAAACTGATTGTTTGCGATAACTGAGTGCTGATCAATTCTCCAGCCAATTTACAGTTCCCTTTCTCAAGAGGCTGGTACAATTCATTCATGTTCTCTTTCTTGATACGTTCCTGGAACCAATCTATAATAATATTTTCATAAATGTATTTTATTTCCTCATTTGGAATCGCCAGCTTTATCTTTATATTCCTGCCTTCCATAGTATCGGACATTTTTTTCAAATATCCGGTAAAAAATAAAAAGTTCCAGAGATTTTCCCTGCCATAAAAAATAAGAGCTTTGTCCACTTCACTCTGTGTAAAACCAAAATACTCTGCATACAATTCGTCCAAAACAGACATCATATTCAAATTATTCAGACCAGTAAAAGCGCTCTCCTTACTGATCCTAAGACAGCCCGTTATCACAGAAAACTCCAGATATGGATTGGACTTCAACCCAGACTCAAACAAAGAACGAATAAATCCTATCATCTTATCATAAAACTGTGCAAAATAGGCAGCCTCTAAAGGAACATCATATTCATCTATCAAAATAATTGCCTTTTTCCCATATACTTTATAAAGACATTGGCTTAAAAATTTTAACGAATCATAAATAAGAACAGGGTCATCCTGTTCTCTGCATATACAACGATACCGTTCTTTCTCTTCTTCTGACAAATTACTGCTGCCTGCAATGTGGCTGTGCCGCCTGAATTCATCTGCAATCTCTCTGACAATCATAGCATATGCAAGGGAAAAATTTTCCTGTTTTGCAGCCTTCAATGTAAGAAAGATCACCGGAAACTGTCCCATCATCCCGTGATAAGATTCTGAAACCTTCATAATATTCAAACCAGCGAATAAACCAGAATGATCTATTCTGTTTCCTTTAAAATCATATGCCTGTTCAAAGTAATATTTTACCATACTAAGGGTCAGGGTTTTTCCAAAACGCCTGGGACGCATAAAGAGATTCACACTGCCTTTTCGATCCAATAATTCCTGAATAAACAATGTCTTATCCACATAATAATAACCTTTTTCTATCATTTCCTGAAAATCGTCAATTCCAATTGGCAGTGGTCTGTATCTTCCCATAAGTATCACTTTCCCTCTATAAAACTGCATAATCCAGAAATGCTGTACGATTCTATTATATAGAAAAATCATGGCTGTTTCAACCATGATTTTTTCTGATTCAAGACACCTATTTCATCATCCAATCAAAATTTCCTGACAATAATGGTAAAATCATACAACTGATAATCATGCAGCAACGCTACATTTTTTGAAAAATTTGTTTTACAATAATCAAAGAGAAATAAAGGGTCTGAATAGTACAAGTCTTCCCGCATTTTATCTTTATCCGAATACTTCGTCAAAGCGTTAAATGCAAACCCCTTTTCGCTATGACTGTGAAATCTGTTGATCGTCTCTAAAATGTATTTTTTCCATTCTTCTTCAGATGTTTCTAATTTTAGGTTAAATATACCGCTTGACACAATATAATCATAAGTGTCATTCAATTTAGAATCATTGATAAAAATCCTTTTCGCCTCATTCTGGCCAAACTTTCTTTTCGCCTCTTCTATCATTTTATCAGAAACATCTAATCCTGCATATATCCCTTTCCAATCAGGAAATTTTTCTTTTAAATAAGAATAAAAATAGCCATATCCACAGCCATAATCACACACAGAAAAATTCTCTCCATCTGCACTTAATAATTTCGCCAATTGATCATATCGAATTCTCTGGGCATCGTTCCCATTCCATCCTACTCCTATAGAATTAGAACCAAATTTTTCTATCTTTTCATTAAAATACGCTTCTGTTCTCTGATAGATTTTCTCGTATTGCATGTTCTGTTTTCCTCCAATAACATTTTATGTTCTATCTTGAAAAGCGGCTTTCTTCATATATTTTCTTGTTTGGCTTCCCAGATTAAATATCATATCCAAAATAGTAACGCCATGTACAAATGTTCCATACAACTGTGGATATTCTGGATATCCCGAATAATCCATATAAGTCAAAACAATATCCGCATCATCGAATAATTTTTTATCAATATAATCTGAAGCCGCCGGACCTGACAGATATTCGTCTGCTCCAGCCTGTTTACAAATATTTACCAATTTCTCCGTTTTTCCTTCTCCAAAATCATATTCTGACGACCAAGAAATCTTAGTTTCTATTCCTAAAATGTCACAGATTCCTTTTAGAAAAATATAATTTATTTTACTTAAATACTTTTCCTCTTCACATTTTTCATATAACTCCCGAATCACTCCCGCATATTCATCAAAACAAGCCGCCCTTGCATAATTGCATTGTATTGCATGCCAATGCTTCTTTATCCATTTTGAGGAAAGAACTTCTGTTTCTATAATCTTCTGGTAAAATTTTCCTTTTGTTACCACTGGAATTGTGAGCCGTTGTGTTCCATTAGATGTCTTTATGATATTTCGATTTCTCCAATCATTCTTTGTGAATTGCATATCATCATACAAAACAAATTCATCTACTGCATCTATAATATCAAAATATCCTTTCCATGGTATGTAATTTGATTGCAAAATCGCTACTTTTTTCATTGCCTCTCCTCCGCAGTCATGTCTTATTACTCGCGGGAATAAAAATTTTTTACCATTTGGGCTGTATATTTTACTTCCTCATCCTTTAAAGCATAAAACATAGGAAGTCTGACTAACCGTTCACTTTCACTGGTAGTATATTTATCCTCTCCCACAAAGGTTCCATATTTTTTTCCAGCTTTGGATGAGTGTAACGGTACGTAATGAAATACTGCATTTACATCATTCTGTTCTAAATATTGGATCAATTTTGTGCGTTCTTTTAGATCTCTTGTTTTCACATAAAACATATGACCATTATGCTGACATTCCTTGGGAATGCAGGGCAATTCAATTTTATCCATTTCTTCTAACTCTTTTAATTCCTGATCATACAGGTTCCACAGCTCCAGTCTTCTGTGATTGATGGCCTCTGCCTGTTCTAACTGCGGAAGCAGATATGCCGCGTTCATCTCGCTTGGAAGATAGGAAGATCCCATGTCAACCCAACTGTACTTATCCACCTCGCCTCTAAAATATTGGGCGCGGTTGGTTCCCTTTTCCCGAATAATCTCACCCCTATGTACATATTTTTCATTATTTATGAGGATAGCCCCTCCTTCTCCCATTGTATAATTTTTCGTCTCGTGAAAACTATAGGTTCCAAAATCTCCAATGGTTCCTAAGTATCTTCCTTTATAAGAAGCCATCATTCCCTGGGCCGCGTCTTCAATTACAAATAGATGATTCCTTTTCGCTATATCTAAAATAGTATCCATCTCGCATCCCACCCCTGCATAGTGAACGGGAACAATTGCTTTTGTCTTGTCTGTAATGGCATTTTCTATCAAAGTTTCATCTATATTCATCGTATCTTTTCTGATATCTACAAATCTAATCTTTGCACCCCGAAGAGCAAAAGCATCCCCAGTGGAAACAAAGGTATAAGAAGGCATGATCACTTCATCCCCTGGTTTGATCTCTGCAAGAAGGGCAGCCATTTCCAATGCATGGGTACAGGAAGTTGTCAGCAAAATTTTAACCCCCTCTCCGCACTTTTTTTCCATCCATTCTGTGCATTGGGCGGTAAAAGGCCCGTCTCCATTTAATCTTTTGTTCTTTAAAATTGCTTCCGCAATATATCCAATTCCTTTTTCTATATATACAGGTTCATTAAATGCTATCATTTTTCTCACACCGTTTCATTAAAAATTCTGCCAATGCAAAATCAATTTCATCATCTATATCCACAGAATGTTCCCGCGACATAATATAGGCATATCCCTGCTCTCCATAAAGATTCCCATATTCCATCAAATATTCCACCCTCACAATATAAATTGCTCCATTGATGCGATAATAGGCAGGAAGCCCTTGTCTCGGTCCATTTACTTCCGGCCGGATAAATCCATTTAAACATCCGCTTTCCGGCAAAGTATTACTCCACAAAGGAGAATGCTCCATCTCACATACTCCCACCACGCTGTCCGCCTGTCTCTGCACAAATATATCATAGGCCTTTCGAATATCCTCCCACCCTCGTAAGGGCGAAGTGGGCTGCAACACTGTGAGCATGTCAAATCTTTTCCCTATTTTTTCATACTCTTTTATCACAAACCGCATGGTATCCCAGGTTGTTGCTGCGTCTGACGCCATCTCACTGTCTCTCAAAAAAGGAACCTCCGCCCCATACTCTTTCGCTATCTCTGCATATTGTTCGCTGTCAGTAGACACATGAATACAATCATAGATGCCTGCTCTCTGCGCCGCCTCAATAGAATATGCCAACAGAGGTTTTCCATTACATTCCTTTATATTCTTATTTTTTAATCCCTTGGAACCGCTTCTTGCGGGAATCACTGCTATATGTCCCATTTATAACTTTCCTTCCATAACCGATGTAACGCCCTCCAAGATTTCCTCCACGCACTGCAGAAGTTGTTCATCTTCATTTTTCTTCCCGTATTTGCCTGCACATTCCCTCTTCTTTTCATAAAAATCTTTATCATCTACACAAAAACATACGTCATCTATCATCTCTTCATAATTCTGGACAATCATCTCTTCCCCACAATTATATGCTACGTCACATTCCGGCAAAGTTACAACTGGAACGCCTGCCCTCAGCGCCATTCCTCCGCTATAACCTCCTCCCATCCGTTTAGGATTCAGGTATAAATCCAACGCCTTGTAAGTCCCCATCAGATCACTGCAATATCCCAGATAATAAACATTCCCTGCAAAAATCTCATCTGTAAAATGTTTCTCTATCCCTTTTTTCTTTCCAATAAATACAAAAGAAGCCTTTGAAGTTTTTGTTAATATCTTTTTCATGATCTGAACAAATTCCTCAGTGACATCTAAATCTAAACGATTTCCCACAATCGCAATTAGAAATTTTTCTTCCGGCAGTCCTAATTCTTCCCGTGTATAATCTTTTCTACTCGTCTTTGATATAACTGGGAATTCTTCTTCTAAAATAAGCTGCTTTTGATGTTCTCCCATCATTTCTGTATACTCTTTTTCCATTTCTTCATCCATTTGTCCAATTCTGAGCAATATTTCTGCTTCTGAAATAGGACACTCGATAGACATTGGAAAGGATACTAATGTGGTAAATTTCCCTATCAGCCCCGCCACTGCATTCGTTGTGCTCATATCAAGTACAAAATATGGATTCCAGGCATGGATCAGCGATAACATCATTCCGTATTCTTTCAGACTGGTGTCTCCCATATCAATTTGATACCCTTGAAATACAGCATCTTTAAATTCCATTTTCATAGGTCTGTCTGAAAACTTTTTCAAGCTATTTTCATATATGGGATCATACCATAAATCTTCTGGCGGCTTCCTGTTACAAGGACATACAAATAAGAGCACTTCCCATCTCAAATGTTTTTGCAAGACATATGCAATATTTAATACAATTTCCGTAGGGGAATGATTAACGCCCAATAACTGCCCTGTAACAATCACAATGCGCTTCTTTTCTCGTTGTTCCAAAGAAATGTATGGATAATTGATATCCAGCATATTCCCAAAACTTATCATATTCTTTTTATATAAGAGACGTTTTCTTCTATATTCTCCTTTTATATAAGGCAGCGTATGATAAAACAGAACACTTCCTGTATATCCTTCAAAATCTCCTCGGAGAATATTTTCCATTAAATCTTCCTGAAAATCTTTTACATCCATATATTGTATGA
Source organism: Lachnospiraceae bacterium (assembly GCA_022792535.1). Classification (GTDB taxonomy): domain Bacteria; phylum Bacillota; class Clostridia; order Lachnospirales; family Lachnospiraceae; genus Petralouisia. The sequence continues at coordinate 72,167 of JAAWBG010000021.1, read as the reverse complement.
TCATAGAAAGCACATAAATCATGTCATTTATTTCAAACTGCGTCATCATGATCCTTCTAATGTTTTTCTTTTCTATATCTAAAAATTGCAGATATTCCCTTTCCATTTCAGCAAAACATTCTTTTTTCTCTTCTTCCGTTCTAAATTCCCTGATGCATAATCTAACAATCCTTTTAATCCACTCAACTGATTGATCCATCTTGACTTCCCTTCCGGAATTTTATGAAATATCATAAAATCTCTTCTTCAAATCTACTTGTTTCATCTCTAAATAACTCTTTATAATTTGGATAATCTGCTTCGAAGTGTTTCCAGTTCCATAGGGACTCTCATACTTTTCACATTTCATCTTCATTGCCTGCTCTATTGCATCCAACACAGACTGACATTTCGGTTCACAAGATATAATACTCTTTGCCATAATTCTTCCTTTCTGCCTGTCTCCAACATTGACTGTTGGAATGCCCAGGGAAGGAACCTCAATAATACCGCTGGAAGAGTTTCCCAGAACAAATCTGGCATATTTAACTGCGCTTAAATACCGTTTCATCCCCAGAGAAGATACTAATCTCATGTTAGGATGCTTCTTCACCTCCTGTTCCATATAGGCATTGATAACTGCTCCTCCTGCATCTGCATTTGCTTTGGTAATCAAATAAAAAAGATCTTTTCTTGACTGCATTGCAAGAAACAATTCCTTCACCTGGCGGTGAGCAGTCCCAGGTTCCAATGTTACCGGATGAAAAGTCACTATTACGTAATCTTTCTCTGTTGGAAAATCTATCTCTTTTCCCAAAGCTTCCCTGTCCAATAATTCCTCTCTTAATACATTTTCCACACCTAATGATCCCACATTAAATACTCGTTCTGGCTCTTCTCCCATCTGAATAATCCTTCTTCGATATTCTTCTGTGGATGCAAAGTGCAGATAACTCATTTTCGTTATGGCATGACGCATAGAATCATCTACCGCCCCCTGTGTCAGCTCCCCGCCATGAAGATGAGCAATGGGAACATGAGCATTCACCGCTGCAGCACAGATCGCCAAGATTTCCGTCCGATCCCCTAATACAATCAGCAGGTCTGGTTTTTCTTCCTGAAAATACCTGCCAAATCCTACTAATGCATTGGCCATAATCAGAGAAATATCATAATCTGTGTTTCCTTCTGTATTAATAGAGATTTTTCTAAAAATCTCTATTCCGTCCTCTTCCACTTCCTGGTAAGTATTTCCAAATTTTTCTACCAAATGTGCTCCGGTAAGGACTAGCTGAGTTTCCCATTCAGAAGATTTTTTTAATTTTATAATCAAGGGTTTTAATATTCCATATTCCGCCCTGGTTGCAGATACCACACAGATTTTTTTCTTTTCCATACTTCTAATCCTCTAATACATCTTTTGATTATGACAATCCGTTCCATTTCTTTCTTTTTCATCATCAGCCCCTTATATCTTATTTATCTGAAATAACTTCCTCCAAAATTCTTCTTTGGGTTCCTGCTATATCACTTAATACTTCTGCACGTTTCAACGCTTTTTCTTTGACTTGCTGATAATACGCCTGATCTTTTATATAACGATCAATCTGCTGTGAAAATTCATCATAAGTATCCACTGCAAAATCATCTCCACAAGTATGGTATACATCTCCATGTTTTAAAGTAATTACCGGCACTCCCTGTGCCAAAGCCTCAAAACTGGAACGCCCGCCGCCAGTTCGTTTTGGGTTACAATAAATATTAAATAATTTTATTGCCTGATTACCCTCATCCAGAAAACCCGTAAAATGTAATCTTTCACTTTTGGAAATTTTCTTCTCGATCTTACTGTTGTTTCTCATACCTCCGACTATTATAAAATGAACATCTGTATGCTGCAAAATATTTTCTATTACGTCAATAAACTCATCTGTCAGCTCTATATCTAAACGATTTCCAATCACACCAACAACAAAGCTGTCTTCTGAAATACCAAATTCAGCACGTCTATATTCTCTTGTATTTTCTGGAAGTTCATAATTTACAACCGTCTCAATTACTTTCTGATAGGATTCTAATCGTTCTAACCGCTCTTCATCACCCACTAATTTTCTTCCAACTAAAAGATATTCGCTCATAGCGGTCGGTATATTATTACTACAAGGCATACAAATTGTCTTCGTAAACATCTGGCACAAGTCTGATACCAGAGAAGAAGCACCAATATTATAGACTACCTCTGGCTGCATCTGATATATCATCTCTACCATCTCATGGATCCCTTCTATATCTGGCATATATCTTGGAAACTGCATAAAGGGAATGTCCACTCCTCTATAATTCATATTACTTACAGCATTATATTCCTCTAAATAATTAGGCGTTATATATTGTGACAAAGATTCACAAGGATAAAAATGAAGACCTGCATCATTAATCACCATTACCCGCTTTTTTAACTCCGTTATAATCGCATAAGCATAATCCATCACACGTCTGGTGGGCGCATGATTAGGACCCAAAAACTGGCTTGTGGTTATCACCACAAGATTACTGCCAGAATGCTCTATTCTTTCATATGTATTTATATCTGTCACAATTTTCTCTATTTTTTTATAAATAAAACGGTAAAGCTGATCTAAATTTCCTCTTAATTCTATCTTGTTATTTTCAAAGGTGATGTAATTTAAGAGCCAATAAATATTCCAAAGCTCTTTTATCTCTATTTCTCTTAAATAAAAGCAGCAGTAATATAATAAGCTGAGAGATTTGGTTTTTAGGTCAATATCCTCACAGTAAATCCCCGTACAGCTTGCCAGCTGCATAATATCTTTTCCTTCTGCAACAGAAACTTTCTCCAACATTCCAACATTATTTAAAAAATAATCTATAATCTTCTCCGAATTCTGTAATTCTTCCGTACTCACCATGCCTATACTTTCCTTTCTTTACTTAGAATCAAGGACTATGATTTCGTCTGTCTCAAAATCTCTCTCCGCTCTTTTTCCTACTACTTCAAACCACTTCATAGGCGAGATTCCTGTCCCTGGCCGCTTGGTTGTCAAGTTTTCTTCACTGAATAATTCTCCTTTTTTGATCCCGCATTTTGCAACAATGCTCTTCCGCGCAATGGCCATATTCTTCTTCTCTGATTCAGAAGGTACTTTCCTTCCATCTCCCATTGCCCGCTCTACATTGCGCACTGCTGTTATCATGGATTTCAATTCTTCCGGCTCCAGACTTGCCAAATGATCCGGTCCCTCCATGGCTCGATCTAAAGTAAAATGCTTCTCTAAAATACAGGCCCCCATAGCCGCTGCAGCTATGGGAACTTCAATCCCCTGTGTATGGTCTGAGTATCCCGCAGGAAGAGAAAATATATCTTTTAGGTTCAACATTGCCCTTAAATTTACATCTCTCATGGGCGTTGGATATTCTGTATTGCAGTGTAACAATGTAATCTCTTTTGTTCCTGCTTTTTTCAACCAAGTTATTGCTGCTTCTATCTCCTCTAACTCACACATTCCGGTAGACATTACCACTGGTTTTCCCGTCTTTCCGATTTCAAGCAGATATGGCAGATTTGTAATTTCTCCAGAAGGCAGCTTCCAAAAATCCAGATCCAGTTTGTCTAAAAAATGAATACTCTCCAGATCAAAAGGCGTAGATAAAAATCCAATTCCCTGTTTTTGACAATATTCCTTTAACTCCAAAAAATCTTCTTGTGTCAAAGCCAGTTTCTGCAGCATTTCCAATTGACTTTCCCGATTTTTTGTATTCCTTTTTTGATACTCTGCCTTCCCAGCTGACAGAGACACCAGCTTTTCTGGACAAAAAGTCTGGAACTTAATATAATCTGCCCCTGCTTCTTTCGCCGCCAAAACCATCTGTTTTGCAGTGTCCAGACTGCCATTATGATTTACGCCTGCTTCTGCAATAATTACAATCCCCATCTACAGTTCCTCACTTTATTTCTATGCTCTAAAGATCCCTGTTTCAGCTAATATTCTGTCCCAGAGAGGAAAATCGTCTTAATTTTTCCTAACCGATCTTCCTTGCCGGTACGCCTGCCACTTTGCAATCATTCTGTATATCTTTTACAATTACGCTTCCTGCTCCGGCAGTTACGCGATCCCCAATGGCAGTTCCCTGAATCACTTTACTGCCCATTCCAATCTCACACTGGCTTCCAATACGGACTTGTCCAGCAATTTTTGTATCTGGACTTAACGTCGTAAAATCTCCAATCCTTCCGTCATGGCATATCACAGAAGCAATATTGAGAAAAACAAAATCTCCCAGAATAACATTGGTTGATATGCGGCAATCCATAGATATGATACATCCTTGCCCCATCTCTGTATCCTGGCAGATTCTGGTATCACTCATAATCAAATTGGGGAATTTTAACCAATGATTCTTTTTTAGCTTCTCCACTATCCTTTTTCTCAGCTCTGGCTCTCCTACACTGACTGCCACATTTGTTTTCTGATGTCTGGACAGTAGAAAATTATCGTCGCCTAAATAAGGACAGCAAATATCTCCCACGTTTATAGCTGAACTTCCATTGCTCACAAAAGGCTGTTTATCCACATAGCCCAATATATTCCATGTGAAAATTTCTTTGTTCCTTTCTTCTATTTGCCAGAGTATCTCTCTCATACAGCCACCGGAACCAATTAAAATCAAATCCTGTCCCATTATGACAAATCACCAAACATTTCTTCTGAATATTTTTCAAACACCGCCGCACATTTTGTCGCATCTTCTACATATGCAATTCCCATTTCAGCAATTTCTTTCCCCTCTTTCTGCAACGACTTTTCCTGAAAATGCTGTTCTCCCAGCAAGGTATAATGGGCATTACTCATTGTAATTGAGATCAATTGAAAGACGCTGACCCCCTCGACCGCTTCACGCTGCTTCTCTATTCTCTTTAAAATACTCAAATACTCTTTTTTATCAATATTTTTCTTATCACTAATCTTATCTAGTTTCTGATACAGCTTTTTCATCTTTCTGGTTTCTTTCTTTACTTTTCGAAATTCTTCCGATAGACCTTTCAAATACTCAATCGTCCATTCTCTTGCCTCATCATTCAGCATGGGAGGAAGCTTTTCCAAACATGCACGAATATCCACTTCCTTCGTGCACACCTCTTCAATGGCTTCTTTCAGAGTCATTAGTTCCGTATTCTGAATCTTAGCTCCGCCTTCTGTAGCATTGATTACCCGAAAATTTTCATCCCGTTCTTTTATCCGGTCGATATACATATTATACCAATCAATAAACAATTTTAAGTCTAACTGGGTGGGAACTTTCTCTTCGTAATTTCCTTCCACCATCATAAAACGACTGGTATCTTCTTCCTCTATGACATCTTTGAATGTTCCGTCTGCATAAGACTTATTACCAGTATAGGCCAAATCTTGTCCAACTAGTATAATTGTCTCAATTCCAATTTTATACAAAAGAGAAAAAATATTCGTAGCAACAGATCCCCCGCTGGATACATCCCCCATTTTATGTCCGCTTTTTCGGAAAATATCCTCCGCAAATTGATACCCCTCATTAAAGAAAAACTTCATTCCTGTATGATAATCCAATACTTCTGGAGCAGCATTCAATGTGGACAAAAGTGGAATATCCCGCGCTTCTTCCATTTCAACTAATTCCACTGGTTTCAGGGCGTCAATTACCGCAAACATATCTGGAATAATTCCTTCCCGAATTAAAGGTTTGATTGCCGTATCTACAGCACAGATAAAAGCCTTTCCTTTCGCTTTTTTCAATTCCTTAATATTTTTGTTGAGGGAGGGGCCTGCAGCCACCACGATTCCTGGTATATCTCTTGGAATCACCTCTATAAGCTGCGTAGTCTTATATCCGTCACATAGATACCTTGCATTTGCAAAAAGATTTTTTACCATTACCCCGGCAAAAATATTATTTGTCTCATAACCTGACAAAGCTTTTAAGGCCACATCACGGCACATTTTCACAAATCTCACTGTCTCTTCCGGGAATAATACCTCATAATTGGGTAATACAAAGTATTTTGTATAATCCAACATCTCATACTTTAGAACCTGTACCAATGTATCCCGCATACTTCTTGCATCCATACCTTCCAATCCGTCCACCCAAAAAACAATCAGATGCTTTTCCATCCACTTTTGAAGATCCGTCATTTCCAAAAATTTTAAAAAGATCTGTAAGGATGGTTCATAGATCACAATGGTAAGGCTCTCTTCCATCTTTTCCGACAGCTCTTTTAAATAAGAAAAATTTCCTACTCCCATCATCAATATGGGTGTATTTCTAGGCAGCTTTCCCAAAGTCTCCACCCACTTTTTTGCCATTTCCTTTGTATCTCGTTTTCCATTTAAATAGCAAATCTTATTTTCTTTCTTAATCTTTAAAATTTTTTCCCCATCATAAGAAGTTTCTTCCAGAATTTCAAGCATCGGCTCTTCCTGATTTTCCTGAGCATCTTTAATCATCTTGTCCATCTCAGGATAATGCTCAGCTAATACCTCCAGATTCTTCTCAAAAACTGTCATCTGCCTCTTCCTCCTGTTCTGTCTCCACAAATAATTGAAGATATTCCAGCAATCCATTATTGGTTGCATCATGCAATAATACCATATCGTTCTGTTGCAGCGCTGCCAATATATCTTCCAGGATACCAAGGAGATTGCTGCTCATATTCTGATAAAGCTCCTCTTCTATCCCAAATCTATTTCCTTCCAGAAACCACAGTACAAATTCTTGTATTTCTGGTATTATTTTCTTTGTCTCCTCTATATTATCTCTTTTTTGATAAATCAAAAAAGCAGCTCCCATATTTCGCAATTTATAAAATAATGACTGAATCTTTTCTTCCATGATTTTCTCCGATCATATATTTATCCTATTAATCTTTTTACAAATAAAGGAGTTGGCAGCGCCAACTCCTTTATTCCATTTCTTATAACAATTCTTGTATGCATTACCTCTGTGATTACTGTAACAAGGACAATACACCCTGTGTAGACTGATTTGCCTGAGCAAGCATAGACTGACCTGCCTGAGCAAGAATATTATTCTTGCTGTACTCAACCATTTCAGAAGCCATATCAAGATCGCGGATACGGGACTCTGCTGCCTGAGTATTCTCAGCTACGTTATCTAAGTTCGCAATTGTATGCTCTAATCTGTTCTGGATTGCACCAAGAGCGGATCTCTGTGAAGATACTTTGTTGATCGCATTCTGTACAGCAGTGATAGTTGCATTTGCTCTTGCATAGCTGTCAACGCCTGGTTTATCCATGGAGAATTCTTCACCGGAAGCTGCAACTGTCGGACCATTTGCAGCTGTATTTGCTGTATCCACATATTTCTCGAAACTAGCTGCAAAATCTGCAGATGCTGCTGCTTTTGCTACGCTGACGTCAGCTGCCTTAGCAGATGCTGCTGTTGCATACTGAGTAGTGCTGTCGCCTGTCTGCAGATAAAATATGCTTGTTCCTGAAACCTGCTGAGCATACTGATCATCAGAAGCTTTATTGGAGATAGCAGCCTTAAAGTCGCTGAGCGCCAATGCCTGGTTAGAGGTTCCTGTTTTGCTTGCATCCCACTGATAGGTCATTCCCTTATAGGTAACAGAAGAGATCTCTTTACCTTTCTGTGTATCGCCTAATTCCTGACCTTTGATGCTTCTCAGACCTAATGTCTCAGCATTCATGTTGTCGATACTGATCTGAATCTTCTGATTTGCATTAGCGCCAACATGAAGATTTTTGCTCTGGAAAGAACCATCCAGTAAGTTCTGTTTGTTGAACTGTGTTGTGGTAGAGATTCTATCCAATTCCTGTGTCAGCTGATCTAACTCTTCGTTGATTGCTTCACGGTCAATGTTCTCGTTGGTGTCGTTAGCACCCTGAACTGCCAATTCATTCATTCTCTGAAGGATAGAATGAGCTTCATTTAAAGCACCTTCAGCGGTCTGGATTAAGGATACGCCATCCTGTGCATTTGTGGAAGCACGATTCAAACCACGAACCTGACTTCTCATTTTTTCAGAAATCTTTAATCCTGCTGCATCATCGCCTGCGCGGTTGATTCTGTAACCAGATGATAATTTTTCAGATGATTTTGCCTGAGAACCTGTGGTGATACCCAACTGACGGTTGGAATTCATTGCTGTAAGATTGTGTTGTACGATCATTGCCATAAGATTTTCCTCCTTGAATATACTGCAGCCTCCATGCTGCAAAATAAAATAATTTACTCCAGCCGCTTCATATTCTATCTTGAAACGACTGTGATGACGCCCGCTTATTTATGGGCTATCATGTTCTATTTAAGTATTTTCAAGTTTCCAGACGCCCCTAGGTTAGCAATCCGAAAACTGCGATGCGTTTGTATCAATCCGCATCTTTTTGTTTACACTATCTTTATCGGTCAATTTTTTTAAGACTTTATAGTCGATTTTGATTTTTCTATAATAATTTTTTATTTTATAAACAAAAATTAATTTATATTTTCATTACTTAAGTTTTGCAACACTATGTCCGATGATTAATTTGTAAAAATTGAAACAACTAACCGTAGCAAAATGGATTTTGTCAGGTGCGAATGGAATCGCTTTTTTGATTGGATTGTGATGATATTAGGAACACTGCACTTGATGCAGTGTCTTTTTTGTTGGTTAGAACAAATGAGCTAGAAAGGAAGTATTACTATTATGGAAAAAAGAGATTTAATCAAAATGTATCATTTACCAGAAGAAGTAAAGTACTGCAAAAAATGTACCATGTCCAACCAGCGTCCCAGAATCACTTTTGACGAGGAAGGAGTCTGCAGCGCCTGCAGATTTAATGAAGTGAAAAGAAACATAGACTGGGACGCAAGAGAACAAGAATTAAAGGAACTCTGCGACCGATTCCGTTCCAAAGACGGTTCCTGGGATGTGATCGTACCCTGCAGCGGCGGAAAAGACGGAGGCTTCGTAGCTCACCAGCTGAAATATAAATATGGTATGCATCCTCTTACCGTTACATGGTCTCCCCTTGTACCCACAGAGATCGGAAGAAAAAATCTGGACGCCTTTATTGATATCGGAGGATTCGATAATATTTTAGGCAGACCCAACGGAACTGTAAACCGGAAGCTGACAAAACTTGCCTTTGAGCATTTAGGCGATCCTTTCCAGCCCTTTATTTTTGGACAGACAAATTTTCCTCTGCAGATCGCTGTAAAATACGGTATCTCCCTTATTATGTATGGAGAGAATGGAGAAGTAGAATACGGCGGAGACATGAAAAACGCCGATAAGCCCACACGGGAGATTACAGATCACAACAAACATTACTTCTCAGGAATGGGACCTGAAGTCTGGACCAAATATGGTTTGACTGAGGAAGATATGCTTCCGTATATGGCTCCTGATTATGAAGATATCAAGAAAAACAATACGGAAATCCACTTCTTCAGTTACTACAAATATTGGGATCCACAGGAAAATTACCATTATTGTTCAGAAAACAATGGATTTGTCTGCAATCCTGAGCGGAGCGAAGGTACTTACTCTAAATATGCCAGCTTAGACGACAAATTGGACGGATTCCACTATTATCTTTCCTATATCAAGTTCGGCATCGGCCGCACTACTGCAGACGCCGCCCACGAAATCCGAGATGGAAGAATTAACCGGGAGGAAGGAATCGATCTGGTGAAAAAATATGACGGGGAATTTCCTCAGAAATACTATGATACTTTCTTAAAATACTGCGATATTACAGAAGAGCAGTTCCATGAATTTATTGATTCCTGGAGATCTGATCATATCTGGGAAAAAACAGCGGAAGGATGGAATCTGAAACACCCCATCTGGAAAGAATAAAAATCCTTTTTCAAAAATGATTTAACAACATAAAAATCTACTGCCGAACAAATAAAAATAATCGGCAGTAGATTTTTATTGCATGCTTCCTTACAACTAAAATATTTTTCTCTGTTTACAAAACTGAAGTAAACTATCTTCTTTTACTTTCAAAATATCTATCGCGTCCAGATGTTCAGCATAATATTCATACATACTCGCTATTGCTTCTATATATGGAGTAAATTTAAAATCATAACCTATTTCTTCTAACAAACATGCATTATCTCCCGTATATTCGTAGTTCATTCCTTCATTTTTTATTATTATCTCGCTTTTAAAGTCTCCCACTTCATTTACTAATTCTGCAATATCCAATAAACTGACAGATTCCACGGGAGTAAGATTAAATTCATTAATTTTCCAGTTATCTTCCAGCAGCATATCTAAAACTTTAAAATAATCTTTCACATATAAATAATCAAATACCGCATTCTGATTAATAATAATGGGCATTCCCAGCAAATTCTTAACAATTGTATTTGATATGAAACGGTATGTATAGTCCTCGCCTATTCCATACATACCAAAAATGACAGGATTATAGATCTTTCCTTTTCTTGTATCTTTACTGCGCTCTTTTATAAGCTTTGACATAACATATTTGCTGTAACCATAATCATCCTTTGGTATCCTTATATCAAACTCACTTTCACTTACTTTTATTAGGTCCCTAGCTTTATCGTATTGCGCTCCGCTGCCAAAATTTATCATTTTCATTCCTGGTTTTATGCAGCGTTCAATATTAAAAAACATTCTTAAATTATTAGCGACAATGTCTGCCTTATCATCCGTCTTTTTTCGTGTCCCACCCTGGTTTGCGCAATGAACAACGATATCAACCTGCTCCTTTTCAAAAAATTTCCTCACAGCATCTTCATCCAATATATCCACAGATTCCCGGCTGACTGGAATAATTTTATAATTGTCCTTTTTCTGTAAATAACAAACTGTATTTTTTCCGATAAAACCTTTTGCACCAAATACTGCTATATTTTTCATAAACACCTCTTACACAGGATACCTTGCAGCGGCCTCAAATTACGCTTGTTTTTCAGCAATCATATTTTCTTTTACCTCTTCTTCTGGAAGATATGGGAACATATCTTCATAATTTCTTGCGCGAAGGGTTCCATCCGGCAGTTTATCTGATGCAATACGCGGAACTAACAATTGCCATTCCGGCGTCATAATTTCACAGATTACCGGCCCATTATAAGTCAAAGCTTCTGTAATTTTTTTCTCTATATCATCAACATTATCAATTCTGATCCCTTTTATCCCATATGCCTCGGCAATTTTCATGGAGTCTGGGCACCACACGCCGGAATCCGGACTTTCGCCCACAAAACGATCTTCCATAAAATTGCGCTGTGTATGCCTAATAAGAAGATAGCCGTTATTATTCAAAATAAATACTTTAATCGGTAATTTATTATGTTTAATAGTTGCAAGTTCTTGTATATTCATCTGTAAACTGCCATCGCCCGTTATAACTATCGTATCTTTTTTATCGTTTGCCATACACGCTCCTATCCCTGCAACCCAATACCCCATAGAAGATATCCCGCCAGTAGTCAGATACTTCTGACCCTTTTTTACTTTCCAGGCTTGGCAAGCCACATGGAAGCAGGAACCTGTATCAACCATAACTGCTGCAGTTTCATCTGCTAACTCTGACAACTTTCCAGTAAAATAATATGAATTCACAGGCTTTTCATCTTTATATTCCGGCAGCACTACAGGATATTTTGCTTTCCATTCATTGCATATCATAATCCACTCTTCATAATCTGGAAGCGTATGCTCCGATAGTTTTTTCTGCAGCTCAGTGAAAAAATCCTTGCAGTCCAGCTTTGCTTTGTAATCAATTTTTACCCCTGGCTTATCTAATTCTTTTTGATCTATATCCACTACAAAAACATATGCATTTTTTGCAAACTGCTGAGGGCTGTGTCCCACAAGGGAAGAGGCCAGCCTGCACCCCACAGAGATGATAACATCTGCATTTTGAATAGCAAAATTTGCAGACCGTTCCCCGTAATTTCCCGGTCTGCCAATATACAGATCATTGTCCGATTCAATCAAATCAATTCCAAGCCTGGCTGTAATCACTGGTATGCGAACCTTATTCACATATTCATAAAATTCCTTTCTGGCGCCAGACAAACTCACTCCCTGACCAACCAAAAATACCGGTCTTTCCGCATTCTGCAGCAATTGATATGCCTGTTTTACTGCCTGTCTTACGGTTACTCGCCCATCTTTTTCTTTTTCTGGAATATATTTTTCCATATATTTTAAATCAACCTGCGCGCTTTGAATATCCAAAGGTACGTCAATCCATACAGGGCCTGGTCTGCCTGTTACAGCCTCGCAATAGGCCTTTTCCAGATAATATTCTATTTTTTGAGGATCATCAACTGTAACAAAATATTTTACGACATTTTCAACTAACGGCTTTATATTGATCCCCTGTACTCCATATTGCCTAATTTTTGTTGTTTCCTGATACTGAACAAAGGACAATGCAGCCTGCCCTGAAATTACAATCATCGGTGAAGAATCTGTGTAGCCTCCCACAACACCATTCATAGCGTTCACACTTCCAGGCCCTGCTGTAACTACAGCCAATGCCGGCTTGTTCTTTATCCTCCCGTATGCGTCTGCTGACATTGCAGCGCTTTGTTCATGGTGTGTACAAATAATCTCATACTTTCCATTTTTGCCAATGGCGTCGTCCAGCCACATAGCCTGCCCGCCAGTAACCATAAATGCCGTGTCAATTCCCTTTTTAGAATAATAATCGAAAATAAATTCTGAAACGTTCATGTTATCCTCCTATAGTAATGACCCTAATTGATAAGTTACATTATCTGTACTTCCCATGTTTCCCGCTCTGCTTAACTTTTCAGCAACCTCTACAATCATATCTTCCTGTCCGCCCACCGCTTTTCTACGTCCTAATTCCACCAAAATATCCCTTGGATCAACATGAAACTCTTTTGCAGCCTTTAAAACATGTATCTTAAATGCAGAAAAAACTCCCGCCTGTCCGCTCACTATGCTAATCGGATCCTGCCCCATGTCTTTTTCCATTATTCCCGGCATAACATTTTCACTTGCATCAAGCATCCTGTAAAAATCAATTCCTGTTTTTATTCCTGATTTCTCTAACAATGCCACCAGATCTTCTAATTGACAGTTTCCTGCTCCCGCGCCAAAACCACGAAGTGTCCCATCAATGATTGCCGCGCCTTCCGAAACAGCCATATATGCATTTGCAACAGCTATGCCCATATTATTATGAGGATGAAAACCAACGCAAATATCCAATCCCTCATACAAGGTACTAATTACACGTTTCACCATCTCCAATGTAAAAGCCCCCGCCGAATCCATTAAAATTACTCCCATTGCCCCATAAGACTGCATTTTCTGACATTCTTCCAACAGTCTCTCCGGTGAAGCCATATGACTCATCATCAATACGCCATACGTCTCTTTTCCTAATTTCCTTAAATACTCAATGTGCTGTCTGGTTGTATCTGCTTCTGTACAATGGCAGCCGATCTCAAACACTTCCACTCCATCTGCAATCGCAGGTTCTAAATTATCCCGTATCGTTCCAAATCCAGGAATCATATAAATTCCCAATTTTGTTTTTTCCAAACTCTTTCTAGCTGTCTGGAGCATGGTTCTCTCATTCAATAATGATAGTCCTACTTGCAGAGACGATGCTCCCAAACCATTTCCATGCCCTACAATTACTGTATGAACTCCCGTTCCATCCATCGCCAAACAATAATCTTCGATAGATTCTTTCCCTATTTGATGTCTTACTGCATGATTTCCATCTCTTAATGTTGAATCAAATATTTTTATTCTGCTCACACTTATCACCTAAAATCTTTTGCTTTGCATAGTTTTCAGCTATTTCTATTGCCGCGCATGTAATAATATCTAAATTGCCTGAATATTTCGGCAGATAATCTCCCAGACCAATTACTTGCAGTATTGTTGTAACCCTGCCATTTTCATAAACCGGCTCCGTCACGATACGATATCCTGGTACATATTTTTGTATTTTACTTTCTATTTCATGTACCCTTGCGCATATTGCCTCCATATTCGGATGATCAATTAATGCATATACTGTACTGCGCATTGTAACAGGAGGTTCTGCAGGATTTAAAACAATAATAGCTTTTGTATGTTCAATCCCTGTAAACTCTGTTAGCGCATCCCGTGTCACCTGCGTAAATTCATCTATATTGTCCCGCGTTCCTAAACCGGCGGATTTTGAAGCGATTGTGGCTACAATCTCGATATATTTCGTATCAGGATGAACTTGGGTGATTGCATATGCAATCGGAAGGGTTGCCTGTCCTCCGCAAGTAATCAGATTAACATTTTTCTCCTCTAAACAATCATCTAAATTCAAAACAGGAACACACATCTTTCCAATATGTGCCGGAGTCAAATCAATTGTAAATTTTCCCATTTCTTTTAAAATAGGCGCATTTTTCTTGTGTACGCCTGCCGATGTTGCATCAAAGACTATATCGCAGCAATCTGGTTGATCCTGTATAGCTCTTATTGAATCTAAAGATGTCGGAATCCCCATTTGCTTTGCTATGCAAATTCCTTTGGACTCTGAATTTCTTCCGGCAAACATACCGCATTCAAGAACATCGGAACGTTCCAATTTTAATAAAATATCTGTTCCAATATTACCTGTTCCAATAATAGCCACTTTAACTTTTTTATTATTCATACAATTCCGTCCCTTAACAATCACTCTGCCTTCTCTTTAATCCTTCCAAACTTTCCAGGGAGCTTGTCCCAAATCCCAAAGTTTTTCTAAAATATCTTTTTCCCTCTTATTATCCATACACTGCCAGAAACCTTTATGGGTATAGGACATCAATTCTCCCTCTTCTGCCAGCTTTTCAAATGGCTCTCTTTCAAATACGGTCTGATCCCCCTCCAGATATCCGAATATCTCAGGATTTAATACCATGTATCCTGCATTGATCAGCACACCGTCATTTTTATTCTTTTCCCGAAAAGAGCGGACCGCATTATCGCCTCCAATATCCATAACTCCCTTCTGCTGCTCTATCATAACTGCAGTCAAAGTAGCAAGCTTCCCATGAGATTTGTGATACTCTGATAATTTCCCTATATCAACATCACAGACCCCATCCCCGTAAGTCACCATAAAAGGCTCTTCTCCAATATAAGGCTGTATCCGTTTGATCCTGCCGCCGGTCATGGTATTCAGACCGGTATCTACCACCGTAACTTTCCAGGGCTCGCAAAATTGACTGTGAATCGTCATATCTCTGCTTCCATGAGTAAAATCAAAGGTCACATCACTGTTATGTAAAAAATAATCATAAAACCAGTCCTTAATCATATGCTGTTTATATCCTGCACAGATCACAAAATCATGAAACCCATAATAGGCATACCCTTTCATAATATGCCATAAGATCGGTTTTCCGCCGATCTCTATCATAGGCTTGGGCTTTATTTGACTTTCCTCGCTGATACGTGTGCCATATCCCCCTGCTAAAATAACAACTTTCATAGATTTCCTCTCCCAACTTTAAGCAAATCCGTTTTCTTTTATGTTCTGATATATCTCATCTACGTTTTTCAAAATCATTTCTCTTTCTTCTACTGTTATACGATCTTCCAATCGAGAAATATTTTTTTTATATCTGCCTGCTGCTTCCTCTAACATATCTTCCCAAGTAATGCCCCGTTCTCTATAATAATCAGGAAAACCATCAATCGCTATATAAAGCAGCCATAAGAACTTCCAAAAGCGTTCCCCACATAAATAGCAAAGAAGAGAATCGTGTACCCCCTCCTCAACAAATATTTCAATCATATCAGCACACTGCTTTTCTCTGGAATCCATTGTCATATATGGCTTTATATCCTTTTCATCGATTCCATCTATCTCTTCTGCCTCTTCTGCCAGCCATAATGGCGGCTGTCCACATTGTAAAATATTACTTACCAGAACTAGTTTAAAATTTATAACACAATGAGGATATAACCCAACCATCAGATTATCTTTATGGCTGCGAAGAAATTCTGTAATTCCCAGCTGACGAATCAATTCCATGTGATATCCTGCTCCAGTCATATAATTTTTACTTATCCCACTGGAAATCCCATCAATTCCCTGGAGTCTTACTGTTTCCTTCTCTGAAAACCCAAAATTACCTGAAATACCGCTGGTAAGAAAAACTCCACAATCTTTATTCTTTTTTATCAAACTCAAATAATAGGATAAATTCTCAGGCAGCATAAGGTCTTCATCAGCACTTAATATAGCATATTCCCCTTTTGCCAGCTCCAGCACCCTTATAAAATTCTCTAGGAACCCCAGATTCTCCTCGTTCCGATAATATCTCACTCTGGAATCCTGCATATCCCGAATCTTCTGATACTCCTGAGCACCCAATACAGACCCATTATCCGAAACCACAATCTCAATCTCACTGTCATAATTGGTGCGGCAGATTTCCTGCACTGCAGCCAAAGCCTTTGCTCCCCGATTATAACTTGGAATCAGAATGGACAAAAACACTGCCCTCCTCTTTTGATCCAAATCAGCAATTCGTTTTTGATGAAGCTTGTTCAAAATAGGATCATAGTTATCACTGGGTGATAAAATACGTTTCGGTAAATAAATATCGGAATCTTTTTCAAAAACACGCTCCATAATATCCGTATTCTTAAAAATGATTACATTCCCCATATACAGTTCCCGAAAACATGGCAGTTTAAAAAAAGATGCAAATTTTGTTTCCTGGTCATTGAGCAGAATATATACTGCCTCCCAGGTTTTTTCTTTCATGGAAGGCAGCATCTGCCTGAAATCCCAGCAATCCGCAATTAATATACTTTCAAAATCCACGTCGTCTGTCATAATTGACGTATCATCTAATTGAAAACATCCTAAAAACTCTCTGGACGGGCGGTGGAATAGATAGAATTTTAAATCTGACACAGGTATGAAATCTATTTCCAACTGCTCATATGAAAGATCCAGAAATCCTCTTTTATTTTCTTCATAATTTTTTTTAAATTCCATTTCATTGGGAAGGATAAAACAATTGTATAGATTCTCCAAAATCTCTTCCCTATGAATCCCACATGTATATGCTTTTATAAAATTTTCCACAGCATTTTCATATCGTTCTTCCTCAAAATACGCATACGCTGCTTGATAATATGCATTTCCTATTTCATTTTCATCCATACTGCCATACCTATTAATTTCATCCATATTACGTTTCTCCTCCAAAACTTTATACTATTTCAAAATGTTTTTTCCTGTATAAATTCCTGAATCTGACGCCTCATACATTCCGAAATATTCTCTTCTCTCTGATAAGCTGCCGACCATTCTACTGTTTTTTCTACCGCTTTTTCCACATCCCATACCGGCTTCCACTGAAATGTTTTCTTTAAGCGAGAACAATCTAACTTCAAAAAGTTTGCCTCATGGATCCCCAGTCCCACACTGCTCATCCATTCCATCTCCTCCTTCGCCTGCTGATTCCAATATTTACAGAACAAAGTTACGATCTCCCCTGTCTCCACTGCATCTTTTTCTTCTGGACCCACATTGTAGTTTCCAGCATATTCTGTTCTTTCATACTGCGCCTGAGCAACCAGCAAATATGCCATAACTGCATCCAACACATGCTGGTAAGGACGAACAGATTTTGGATTTCTCACCTGAATTCTCTTTTTCTCATATGCCGCGCGGATACAATCTGGAATAATCCGGTTTTTCGCAAAATCTCCGCCGCCAATTACATTTCCTGCCCGCATCGTAGATACAGCAACCTGCCTCTCTCCAAAAAAAGAATTCACATAACTGCTTGTAACTAATTCTGAACAAGATTTTGAGTTAGAATAGGGATCATACCCATTCAGCTCTTCTTCCTCCCGGTATCCCCACTCCCATTCCTTATTCTTATACACCTTGTCGGTAGTCACATTTACAAAAGAACGAACGGATGGCATATGACGGATGCATTCTAAAACATTTACCGTTCCCATCACATTCACTTCGTAAGTATCCACCGGTCTTTCATAAGACTCACTGACCAAAGGCTGAGCCGCCATATGTATCACGATCTCCGGCTGCCTTTCCTGAAAGACTTTCTGCAATTTCCCCAAGTCCCGTATATCTCCAATAACAGAATGTATTTTTTCCGACATATGACACAGTTCAAACAGGCTTGGCTCTGTAGGCGGCTCCAATGCATAGCCCGTCACCTCAGCCCCCAAAAACGTCAAAATCATACACATCCACGTGCCTTTAAAACCAGTATGTCCTGTCACCAAAATTTTTTTCCCGCGATAAAAAGAATGATCTAACATGTCCTTCTCTCTTTCTCTCTATAATCCACCATATTTTTCCACAAACTCACGAAAAGACATCAGTGCCGCATCTTTATCGGATACAATTGGATCTTTTGTCTCCCACTTTACTGCAAGCTCTTTATCGTTCCAACAGATTCCCGTATCAAATTCTTTCTGATATTTCCCGATACATTGATAAGATACCAGAGCATCTTCAGACAACACCTCAAATCCATGGGCAAAGCCTGCCGGAATCCATAAGCTGTTACGTTCCTCATCATTTAAAATCACATCCAAAGACTTTCCGAAGTCAGGAGAACCTTTGCGAAGATCCACAACTACATCATGAATCCTGCCCTTTATCACCCGTACAATCTTAGTCTGTGGATCTTTTGTCTGAAAGTGAAGTCCTCGAATAACCTTTTGCTTGGAGTAAGTCTCAAAAATTTCCTGTATCTCTACATTCAGGCCCCACTTCTTGAAAACATCTTTTTCTATGGTCTTCAAAAAATATCCCCTCTCATCTTCCATATAAAAGGGACTGAGCAATTTTACCTCCCCTAAAAGATTTTTCACCTCGAAATTTATCACTTTTTCCCTCCGCTTCTCTCTTCCATCATCCATTCTTTCGTCATTTTTATTCCCTGTACAAAATCGACTTCCGGTTTAAAGCCTAACGTTTCTATCCTTGCTGTATCAAATTCATGATATGTCAGCATAGCAGTCTTCAAAGGTACTTGTCCAAATAAAAGTTCTGATTGACTTTCCAATGTTTCCTTCATCTGCAGGACAAATTCTTTTAAAGGATACTGCCTAGTGTTCCCGATATAATACTCAGAATTTTTCTCACCTTTTTTACCTGCAAGTATCATAGCCCTGACCGCATCTGAAGCATAGATAAAATCATATAACTGCCTTCCATGAGTTAAGGGTATTGGCTGATGATTCATCATTTTTTTTAATGTGGTATTAAAAAATCTCTCTGAATGTTCTCCTGCTCCGTAAATATTGGAAATAATGAGATTTATGTACTCCATCCCTGCGTTCACCGCGATTGTCTTTGCCATAAGATCTGCCGTAAGTTTTGCTATACTGTATATATTTCCAACTCCCGGTTCGGCATTCACAGTTGGGATATACTTTATCGCTTCATATTCCATAATACTCCCTGCATGTACAAATCTTCTGCAATGAAGTTTCTCTGCCAGCCTTACCGTATCGCAGGTGAACTGAACATTCTCTAATTGAATTTCATTGTCTGCTCTTTCTTTTCCTGATACTCCTCTCCATGCCAAATGAAAAAGAATCTCCGCTTCTCTTTGAGGAAAATCTGCCGGATTGAGCCCTGAAATCTGTTCCAGAGAAGCTTCTACAATATCCAGTACATTTTTCCACTCTTCCGGGACTTTTTTTATATCTCCCACGATAATTGTCACATCGTCTCTCTGACTCAGAAGCTCATTCACCAGCCACTTTCCCACAAATCCTGTTGCTCCTGTTACTACGACCTTCATATTTCCTCCAGAATCTTATTGGTTTACTGCTTCTCGAATTATCTCTGCCATATAATCAACCATCTCGTCTGTCATTCCTGGATAAACTCCTACCCAAAAAGTATCATTCATAATCTGATCTGTATGTTTTAAATCTCCTATCACGCGATATCCCCTGCCCAAAATCCGCATCTGGTTAAAGCAAGGATGTTTAATTAGATTTCCTGCAAACAGCATCCGTGTCTGTATTCCATGGTTTTCCAGATATGCAACCACTTCATTGCGGTCTATTCCTTCCCTGCACGTAAGCAGACATCCAAACCAGCTTGGCCGAGAATTTTCGCAGGGCGCTGGAAGGATCAATTGTTTTTCACATCCTTTCAGCCCTGCCAGCAATCTCTCAAAGTTATGTCTTCTTCGGGCTGCAAACTCCGGCATCTTATCAATTTGTGCACAGCCAATAGCCGCCTGCATATCTGTTGCCTTCAAATTATATCCAAAATGGGAATAGACATATTTATGATCATAGCCCATCGGAAGCTCCCCATACTGCCGGTCAAATCTGTGGCCACACAGATTGTCCTGACCAGAGGTGCAGATACAGTCCCGGCCCCAGTCCCGGAGAGAACGAATGCATTTGTGCAATAAAGGCTGATCTGTATAGACTGCTCCGCCTTCTCCCATGGTCATGTGGTGAGGGGGATAAAAAGAAGAGGTTCCGATGTCCCCAATGGTTCCCGTATATCTTTCTTGTCCATCTATCATATATCTTGTTCCAAGAGCATCGCAATTGTCCTCAATCAGCCATAGATTGTGTCTGTCACAAAAATCCCTTACTGCTTTCAGATCAAAAGGATTCCCCAGAGTGTGAGCCGCCATCACCACTTTTGTCTTTTCTGAAAACGCTGCCTCCAACTGATTGACGTCCAGATTGTACTGTGGAATCGTCACATCAATAAAGACCGGAACTACGCCATATTGGATGGCCGGCGTCACCGTGGTAGGAAAACCTGCCGCAACCGTAATCATCTCATCGCCCGGAAGCACCTGACGTTCTCCCAGCAAAGGAGAAGTCAAGGCCATAAAAGCCAGCAGATTGGCAGAAGAACCTGAGTTTACCAAAGAACAATACTGCACGCCCAGATATTCTGAGAATTTTTTTTCAAACTCCACTGTATATCTGCCAGAGGTCAGCCAGAATTCCAAAGAAGCATCTACTAAGTTGCACATCTCCTTTTCATCATAGACCCTGGAAGCATAGGCAATCCGATCTCCCGGCTCAAAAATTTTTTTATTTTTATGGTATAGATTATAATACTCTGTCACCAGATGCAGGATTTCTTCTCTTGCCTGCTCTTCTGTTTTATTTTCAAACATAATTTTTCTCCTATAAGATAAAAAAAGAGAAATGGACGCTTATCCATTTCTCTTAGCCTTTATGGTATATCGCTTCCATGCGTCGTAAAATGATTTCCTATCATTCTTATCTTTCATTATATCGGCAGTATTTAATTTTTAATTTAGCTTTGTCAGTAAAGATATTACATTACCTGCTTATTCTTCTGTTCTTGCTATTTTCCCCTGAATTATGGCATATTCTTCTTCTGTCAAAGGAATCGGAAAAGAATCTAAATATTCTTTTTGGTCTTTGTAAACACATGCCTGAATCTCCCACTCTGATCCCAGTTTCAGCATATCCTCTGGATAAGCATTAAAAGAAAGATTTATCAGAAAATGTGTCCGTTTACATTCATATAAAAACAGCCGAATAAAATCCCCTTTGTTTAAATTCAATACCTGATGCACAAAATCCATACGGCTGTTCTGCTTTTCTAACCTGCATTCCGGTCTGCTTCCTATGTCAAAGCAGCCTTTAAACGTAGTATTGTTCTTTTTAACATCAAACATATCCAACTTGAAATGAGCAAAATCTGCATACCGGCATAACATCATAGCTAGACAATTATTCGTATAAATTTCTACGCACAAATTTCTTTCACTTGTTCTGTCTAACATCATTTCCTCATTCCGCCAGTCAATCGCTTTTCCACATCTTAATTGCTCTAATTTTTCTAATGCTCCTAATTTTTGACATAACCTCATATTATAAGTAAAACCTGTAACATACGTCCACATGGCTGCTGTTTCAATTGCCCATATTCCTTTTTCTATGATAGATACTGTATTATCTTCCTCTGGATCCCACCTAAGGCCCAAATCACCTCTCCCCGCAAACAATATCCCACAATCTTGATTTGCTTTTATGGCGCTCAGATACTTACCAAAATGATCCAGTATCATAAGATCCTCATCGCTTACCAACATTGCAAATCTTCCCTTCGCCATACTGCACACCTTTAATATATTTGCCGCATACCCTTGATTTTCCGGAAATTCATGATATTGGATTCTGGAATCTTTTATATTTTTAATCTCTTCGTATGCCTCTACGCCTTTCGTAGAGCCATTATTCGACACAACAATCTCTATCTCACTGTCATAAGGGCAGGACAATAAATGCCTGACATTTTCCAATGCAATTTCTCCCCTATTGTAACTAGGTATACAGATAGACAAAAATATATTTTTTCGTTCTGCATCCGTGTGATGGATCCTCTTTTCATGGAAATTATGAATTAAATCCCAATATTTTTTTCCATCTGCTGTAACAATTTGTTTCGGCAGATAGAATTCTTCATATTCCTCAAAAAAATCATGCATGATTCTTTCATTTCTAAATAAAATGACATTTTTTAAATACAATTCTCGAAAACGAGGCAATTTCAAAAAAGAAACAAATTTGGGTTCCAATTCATTCACCAATACATATACCACATCCCTTTCATATTCCTTCATATCTGCTGTCATTTCCCGAATATCCCAGGTATCTGTATATAAAATATCGTTGAATTCAATTTTATCTCCCTGCAGTGGATTTTCCTCCAATGCGATTACTCCCTGAAAGGTCTTCTCTTCCCGATCAAAGATACAGAATTCATCCTCACTCAAGGGAATAAAATCCAGAGTACACGCTTCGAAAGGTACCTCTGTAAATCCCTCTCTATTCTGTTCATAATTTTTTCTAAATTCTTGTTCATTGGGCAATATAAAACAATTATAGATATTTTCTATAATGCTTTCTTTCTCATAATCCAGATCATAAGCCTGTATCCAGTTAGAAACTGCTTCCTTATATCTCTCAGCTTCAAAATATTTTATTCCACATTCATAATAAAGTTCTCCTAGGTTATCCATAAAAATTATTCTCCTTCTGCAAATTAGTGACACAATTCTGTATCAGTAGTTATATCGTAAAAAATGAATCTATCATTTAGCTTCTCCAATCATATCACACCTCTTTCAAAAGGTATATAACTAAAAATTTTAAAATTTTTAAAAACTTTCTCAAAAACTGTCATATTTTGTACTGCTCAATTGTTATATATACGAGGGGTATAAGTTTAGATAGCGGTTTTTCCTTTGTAGCTCCAGGAAGACCGCAAAAGAAAAGCTGATGCATTGTCTATTCTGCATCAGCTTTTCTTTTTTTAAATTTCATAAAAAATTCTCAAAAACTTTTCTTAAAAGTGTCATATTTTACCTTTCTAAATTGTTATATATGTGAGGAGTATAATTTACATAGTGGTCCTTCTTCTTTAGCTCCGGGAGGACCACAAAAGCCGGTGTTTTATATGCACCGGCTTTCCTCTATATTTTTAAAAATTTTCCCAAAAGCGTCATGTTTTGCCCTTTTCATTTATCATAGATATGAGGTATAATCTATGTAATGATTCTTCTTAATAGCTCCAGAAGGATTATAAAGCCGGTGCATCTCTTTGCACCGGCTTTCCCCTTGTGATCTATTCTGATTTTTCATTCTGTCACATATCATTTTTTCGAATCCATAAACTGTGCCTCCACATAATTCAGATTCGACATATTTTTGTAGTACTGATTTGCCACCACAGAGGTATTCTTCTTCTCCCGGATCTTCTTTCGCTCCTGGGAAAAACGAAGCTCTACCATTCTGCGGTTACGCATTTCCTCACTCTGGATCGTAACAGATTTCTCCGTAATCTCCGTGATCAATTGCTGCATAAGCACAATCTCTTCTCTGTATTCCTGCTTATGAGCTTTCACCACAGTTTTCACCCGGCCGAATAACTCTTCAAAACCTTCATCGAGAATCTCAATCTGATCTACCAGATCGCTTTTCTCCTGAACATTCCGCTCAAAATCATCTGCATTCAGTTCCTCTTTTTCCAGAATCTCACGTTGTTCTTTATTCTTTTCAATAATTCCGTCCAGAATCTTCTTTTTCTTCTGAAGGCTCTGAATCATAATATCTAAATACTCATTTGCCATATTAGTTCGCCTTTGCAGTCTTATTCTGCTCCATAACTTCTTTCCAAGTATCACGCATGGTACGCAAATGCTTCAGGACCTCTTCCAGAATCTCTTTATCTTTCTTCAAATTCGCCTCCAGCAAACGTTCCAGCAAGTAATTATAAACATTTTCAAAGTCCTTCGCTACCGGATATTTATGATCCAGCGTTGCAATAAATTCTGAAACAATATTTTCCACTTTCGTAATGTTGATATGTGCCTTCTCAATGTCCTTTTCTTCAACCGCGGCAATCGCAATATTACAGAATTTAATTGCCCCTTCATACAACATCAATGTCAGCTCCGCAGGAGAAGCTGTTAAAATCTTATTCTTCGCGTAGGCATCGTATCCTCTGTTTGCTATCACCTATATGTCCTCCTTATCAGCCACCCAAAAGTGAAGAAAGTGAATTGGTCTGGGATTGAAGTTTAGATAATGCAACCTCCATTGCAGAGAATTTCTTGTAATAATAATCTTCCATATCTTTTAACTTATCTTCCCATTTTTTGATTGTCTTGGTATACTCGTCATATTCGGTCTTCATCTGCTTGTCATTATATACCTTGTATGCACTGCTCAAAGTTGTAGAGCCCATTCTCTCATGGAGATTATCGTAAACGCTGGTTGCAAGCTGAGTAAAGAAACTTGCCACGGTGTCTGGATCTTCCTCAATCATTTTACGCAGCTTATCTTCATTTGCAGATGAAACAGAATCGTCTGGATCATTGTCAATGTGATATGCGTAAGACTCATTCTCTGCGGCGTTAAAATAGCCGGCTGTCTTAATTCCAAAGGAAGCAAGGCTGTAGTTCTTGCCATTTACTTCAAAGCTCTTTGACATATTAGAAGTCATTCCGCTTAATACAGAACGTAAGGTATCATCCCTTCGCAGAATGGAATCCTTAATCTTAGCTTCCCATTTCTCCACCTCTTTATCCGACATCTGCTCTTTTTCATCGTCTGTCAGAGGCTCATATCCCTTAGAAGTAGGCGCATTATAAGCCGCTTCCATGGCATTCACCAATTCATTGTATTCTTTCAGGAAGTCTTTGACCATATTATAGATGCCATCCACGTCTGTGGCAGTGGTAATTGTCATCTCTTCACTGACGCCTGTGGCGGTAATATTCAATCCATTGATGGAGAATTTATTGCTCTCTCCCTCAAATACTGCTCCATTCAAAACAATCTGAGCATTCTGCGCTTTCTCTTTTACAGCAAAGTTCATATCTGAATCAACGCTGGTACTGCCTGTAGCCGCCTTATAATTCTCTTCTGTGGCCAGGCCTAATTTACTCAGAATATTATAAGAAGCCTGATCTCCATTCTCTACCACAAAATTAAAATCATGGCCTTCTCCTGTCTCGGAAGAGTTCAAGAAAAACCTCTGCTGTTCCGCATCGAAATTAGCGCTAACTCCCTGCTCTTTCAATGCATCATTTAAGTCTTTCACCGTCATACCTGAGGTAATATTGACCGTCTTTGTCTCATTTCCCACTTTCAGTTTCAGACTTCCGCCTGCGATACCCAGATCTGATAACGCAGTATCCCTTGTAATCTTCTCACCATCTGCACGTGTTAACTTAGTACCTGTGAGATATCCAGCCTTTGCAAGTCTGTTCACCTTCAAAGTCTGTGTTCCATTGACAACACTGGAAGAAGCGCTTACTGTTGCCTTTGTGCTGTCAGATACTGTGGTTGTCTTCTTATTAAAGTTACCTACCCGGCGCAGGTTAGAAAGAGTCTTACTGTAAAAATCGTAAATCTTTGTATTCATCTCTTTCCATGCATCCTGCTTCCAGGAAAGTTTTGTCTGTGCCTTTGTATATTTATCCTGTTTTGTACGATATGCAGATACCAGTTCCTGTACGATAGAATCCGTATCAAGTCCTGAATTCAATCCTGAGATTCTAATTGCCATTTTTCTTCCTCCTATCCCCTTTCATCTATCATGATTCCGGCTAATTCCCATACCTTTGCAATCATATCCAAAGTCTCTTCCGGGGGAAATTCCCGAATTACTTCCTTTGTGCCCTTATCTACTACTTTGATGGTCACCCGGTTAGTGGCGTCATGAATTCCAAAGATAAGTTCTGAATTCTTCGCCTTCCGGTTTACCTCTTCCACTGCGCGTTTCATGCCGTTCTTCTGGGACATTTCCTTTGATTCTATGGGATTCTGTTTTTCTTCTCCTGAAATTGCAGGATTCTCTGAGACAGCTGCTGGCTGCGAAGGGCTTTTCTTTTCTGTCTGAACTACTTCAGCTCTCTTCGCAGGCTCCTGCTTGACCGTTACCTCCTGCTTTACAGCCACCTCCGGTCCACTTCCCTGATAAGACGCGGATGGTGTATTTACTTTTCGAACTTCCATTCCTATCACCTCCATGTGAAACCTGACCGTTATATTCTCTTATCTCTATATCGGTCCCCTGGCGAAAAAAATTAAGAACCATCATCTAATTAACTGATATTTATAGAATATCCCGCAAGGCTGCAAGACTGTCTACTGACAGCGCCGCCTCATTTTCTTTCTGGATCTGAAGATATACTTCCTTGCGGTACACTGGCACTTCTTTGGGTGCATTGATCCCAATCTTTACCTGATCTCCCCGCAGCTCTAATATACTGATCTCGATATCATTATTTAAAATGATGGATTCTCCTTTTTTTCTGGTCAATGCCAGCATCCTATTCACCCGCCTTTTCTTTTTTTGCCTGTAAAATCTCGTAAATTGCAAATTTCACTGGGAAGTCGTCTTCCACAATGATCTGGTGTGCTTTCCGTTCATCTGCATTGATCACAATGGGTGCTTTTAAATTCACGCTTAATTTCGTGATATCTTCTGTGGCTGTCACTGTTACCAAAACATAAGTATTCTCTTCCGTAAGATTGCCAAGATGTTTTAATACTTCATCTTCCACCTGAGGATTGTAGTCTTCCTTAACCAGAAGAGGGTCCATTACCGGAAGGGCGAAGGTGGGCTCATCCAAGGACTGGAGCCAGCCAATCCCGCCATGGCTGCCATCTTCTTTCTCATCATAGATCAAGGTGAACTTTTGGCAATCAGGAAATCCAATAATTCCCTTTTCAAAAAAGATCACTTTCTCTTCTTCTAGCTCTATCTCTCCAAACAATCTTGTTTCAACCTGCATCTTATTCCTCCAGCTTTTTTTGATTTCCCTACAGATAGTTCAACAACGTCTGTCCATTTGCTTTGGCAGAGGCTTGCAAAGAAGCCTGGTAAGCATTGTAAGCTGCTGTGTATTCAATAATAATATCTGACAGCTCCATATCTTCATTTCTAGATTTTAACTGTTCAAAGGTGGACTGCTGATTCGACATTCTGTTCTCTGTAAGCTGCAGCCGGTTCTCCCGGCTTCCTAAATCTGTTCTGGCAAGTTTCACCCGGTCTTTGTAATTCTGGAATTTCGTTACTCCTCTGGCATATATCTTCTGCATATTATCGTCTGCATAGACTGCCTCTTTCTCAGCCGCCTCAATCCACTGAGCCAGCGCTTTTTGAGAATTCTCATCGGAATACTGCTGTTCCTCTTTCATTGCTTTTAATTTATCCACCTTATCGTGAGCTGCGATCGCCGCCTGAACTGCATTGGTCAGTTCATCCACGTCCCGTCCGATAGAAGCGTCCAGCACATCGCTGGCCTGGGTATTTACCGTAAGCTCTTGTTTAAAGGCCACTGTAAATTTGATCTCTTGATTCTCCTTCACATAATTGATAGGGTTATCCTTATCTGTAACATTCGTACAGTCAAAATAATGTTCCGGTCGAATCTCCCCTTCATTGAAGCCCTGTTTCGTGTAGGTAACGTTCAGCTGAGATTTCTGACTGTTGACGTAAGTGGCAATATTCTCTCCGAAAACCAGCTCTCCGGTTTCCTTGAAAAAGATCACTTCACTGTCTCCAATGGGAAATCCGTTTTTCTCCCAATCAGCATAAGACAGGTTGGTGGTTACGGTTGCTAGGGCATCTCCATTCTCTGTGGAAAACATAAAGTTATTCAGATTGCTTGCTGTTCCATTGGCATCTATAATCTTGATGTCATTGGCATTCATGGTCTCCATGCCTTCATAGGATAACCGAACCCGCTTAAATACATGCTCTTTTGGCATATCATTAATATCCACTCCCTCGCCCGGCGCGCCTGGCTGAACCTCCCCTGGAGTGTTTGGCACCGTCACAAGATTGCTGTAATAGCGTTTTTCTTCGATATCCTCATAAGAGACTGGTTCCGTAATCTGATAAGTAATATCTTTATCATCTTTCAAAAAGGTAAGCTGGCTGTTGGTCTTATAGCCGGTAAATACGCTTCTTCCTGCACAGTCTGCATTTCCTTCTGCATATACTTGTTTCCGCAGAGACTGAAGGTCCTTTAAGATAGCTGCACGGTCTTCCTGAGTCTTTACATCTGTGGAACCATCCACACATTTTACATAAATATTTTCCAGAATTGCTTCCATGTTCTTCAATGCGCCTTCGGTGATCTCCAGCCATGACTGGGCGTCTGGAATATTTCTCTCATAATACTGGTTTAATTCATTCAGATTACTCCGCAGCCGAAGTGCCCGGATCGCTATAATAGGATCATCTGATGGACGGTCGATCTTCTTCTGGGTCGTCATCTGGGTATTCAATGTATCTACATTTATTTTATTGTTGTTCATATTTTTCATGCTGTTTCTGCTGATCATGCTGTTCGTTACTCGCATCATAATGATAGACCTCCTTATACGCCGGTTTCCAGAATCAGACGATCGTACATTTCCGTCATTGTCTGTATCATTCTGGACGCCAGATTATATGCATTCTGGAATTTTAACATATCCAATGCTTCCTCATCTTCATCCACGCCGGAAATAGACATCCGTTTCTGAAGAATCGTCTCGGAAATATTGGTATAATTTTGCAAAAAGAGCTTTGATTTCTCAACATCCACAGTATTGTCACTGATCAGACAATCCAGGAAAGAGCTTGCCCCTACGCCCCGGAACATTTTCACATCACTCTTTAAGGTAAGCATCTTATCCACAATGGCCTGATCTGCCACATCATCTGGTACGTCGCTCTTATACATGGTAACCACTTTGTTGGGATCTCGCTCTAAAACGCCCGACACTTTAAAATTCTCCGCTGTCAGCAGATAATAATAATTGCCATCTGCATTATTTATGGTGTCATTTCCCTGAGCATGGTAGTCAGAAAAGTCCCATTCGCTGCCGTCTGCTTTATTTTCTGCTGTAAAGAAAGACACGCCGTCTTCCCCTTTTAAATCTACTCCCTGTCTGTGTATCTCGTTAAACTGTTTTGCAAATTCCCGGATAAATTTATTGGTCTGGGCCTGATAGTAAGGAATTCCCATAGCGTCAATATTGGTTCCTATAATAGCCTTCCGTTCCAGGATCTTAGCCTGATCTTCCTGAGACATGACAGCTTTCAGCTGGAATTGATAAGTCTGATTTTCAGAATCATAACTGAATCCAGTATACGCATACTGTTTATTGTTGATGGTAATGATTCCCTCTGAATTCATGGTCATCTCGTTTACATTGGTAATGCTTGGATATTTTATTGTGACGATATCGCCGCCATTTCCACTGGTCACGGATTCTACCACGCCCTGGAAGGCTTCATTATTATTTCCATCGCGAACCTCAAACAAGGCTTTCAGCCTTCCTTCGCAGGTTCTGCTTGCAGGGTTAAAGGGAACGTCGTTTCTCTCCCAGTAAATATCATACAAGCCTTCCGCATCTGACTGATTCACTTTTTCTTCTCTGGCTCTGCACACCAATGTGTTGTATTCAAAGCTGTCCACCAAAGTCTGTCCATTGATCTTCAGTATATAGTTGGTACCGCCTGTATACATATCTGGGTAGTTGCTGTTGACAACTTTCGTCTCTTCCACTTCCACCGGTACCAGTTCTGAAAGTTCATCCACCAAAAGGGCCCGTTGATCCCGCAGCTCGTTGGCATGAACTCCCTGAAGTTCAATTACATTGATCTGTCTGTTTAACAATGCGATTTTCTGTGCAATAGAATTGATCTTCTCTACCTGAGTAGCAATCTCCTGGTTAAAATCTTCCTGAATCCTGGTCAATCCTATACTCATGCTGTGGAAAAAATTTGTAAAATTCTGTGATTTACTGATAAACGCCTGTCTGGCATCCAAACTTTCCGGCGTTTTCTTCAATTCTTCCAGAGCGCCGAACATTTCATCCAAAATGGTTTGAAATCCTTTTACTGCATCATCGTCTTTCAAAAAATCTTCAATCTGCTGTACGCCATATAATTTTGTATCATACATGCCCACTCTGGCATTATTTTCCCAGTATTTTACATCATAGTAAAAATCCCGCTTCTGTATGATTTCTGTAGTGGTTACACCGCTTCCAGCCATACCATACCGTTGATTCACCCGAAGGGCCTCTGCGGCAATTCGAACTGCTTCCTGACGGCTGTAGCCCTTGGTATTTACATTTGAAATATTATTTGCAACAGTGTTGGTTGCCGCATGAAAGGAATTCAATGCAGACCCTGCAATTGTCAATCCAAAAAATGTTGATGGCATATTCTTCCTCCTATCGCTATAACTGAGTTATAAGATGTTCTAACATCTCAGAAATTACATTGATAAACCGGCTGGATGCATTGTATGCACTCTGATATTTGATCATGTTCTGCAGCTCTTCATCTGAAGATACGCCAAATACCTGCTGTCTGCTGTTTTCTATACTGGCAACTTCCCCTTCCAAATCATTGGCAAGGCCCATATATACCGTACCTTTTGTGCCGATTCCATCCATCATTCTCTGATAATATCCCTTAAAATCACAAGGGTTGGTGTCATTGGCATTGACAAGATACTGTTTCTTATCCCATACATCCACCAGCTCTTTTGCCATATCCCAAGCAGGCTGACCTGTCTTATCCAAATGGGGAAGTCCTGATTCTAACTGAAGCAGGTCTGGATTCACTGTAAGGTTCTGAAGCGTATACAGTTTGGAATTGTCTACAGAATCTTCTTCATTATATACGTAATAAGTTTCTCCATCTGTAGCAGTCACCGCTGTATAGCGCTCGCATCCCCGTCTTGAAAATAATTCCCGTCCAGGTTTCTCTCCGTCTTTTCCAAGACACCCCTTTTCCTCATCCCAAACTTTCACGTTATTATATATCGTTCCGTCCACCCCGGTAAAACTCTTTGTTGTGGTGGGACTGAAAATATCATTGATGGCTGTTACTATTTCGTGAATCATCTGATCCAATTCTGCTTCTGCCGAAAGCATGGTGGACATGCCCGCCCCGTCGTTATACTTATCTGCCGGAACACCAGTTACATCCCGGTAAGTTCCAACATGATCTCCTCTAGATAATACCAATGCCTTCAAGGTTCCGATATCTGTATTAAACTCCGGCGAAATATCCAAAGTAAAATTAAACATCGGCACATAGTCGTCTTTTCCTCTGTCAGACAGCTGGGGCCATACAGGTGTGATAAATCCAGTAATATCATCCTTGACGCCTTCCACCTCAAATACATGAATTTCATCCAGGAATTCCACATTCTCCAACCGCACCCGCACTGCTCCATTGACGTCTTCCTTAAAGTCAACTTTCGCAAGAGAGGACAATTCATCCAGCGCATTGTCCCTCTCATCCCGCAAGGTCATAGCTGTCTCCACACCGCCGGATTCAATCCTCATAATCTCCTGATTTAACTTCTGAATTGTATGCCCTAGTTCATTGATTCGGTCAATACCCTCTTTCACCTTAATATTGATCCGCTCCTGATACTCCTTCATATTCTGGTAAACAGCCTGGCTTCTCTCGATAAAAATCGTGGCCTTCTGTATCACCAGATTCTGATATACTTCTGTATTGGGACCCTTTTTAAACTCTGCAAAACAGTCCCAGAAATTCTCTAAAGTCTTCTGATAGGTCTCTCCTTCTAATTCCTGAAAAGCGTCTTCCACGTCTCTGACTGCCAGATAGTTGGTCTCATAAAAAGACTGGCGTCCATTTTCTGTCCGATAGTATTTATCTAAAAAATAATCTCTGGTATGTACCACGTCAGCAATCGCTAAACCCAATCCTGCCTGCTGTTTGCTGATAGCTGACTCCTTGAAATTCACATAATTCCGATCTGCGAATAATACCTGCTGCCTTACATACCCTTTCGTATCTGCATTTGCAAGGTTATTGGCTGTAGTATTTAATGCACTTTGACTGTTCTGCAGTCCAGATGCACCAATATACAAACTTCCCATTCCATTTGCCATATCTGTCTTCTCCTTCTGTTGTTATCTCATTCCGCATCTCTATCTTATCATCACCATCATTATATTCACTTCTGTTGATATCCTTCTATTGCTTTGCGTCAAATCCGCTGCTGCCCAGCAGGTCGCCGGTATTATTGGCCCGTTTATCGTAATTGGCGGTAACCGGAGCCTGGCGCAGGCTCTTGAATAATGTAAGGTCAAACTCTGCCATCTCTATGGCATGTTTCAGCAAAACTTCATTCTGTCCATTGATCTCTGCCATCTTACTTAAAGTATGATGCAGTTTTTCCTTCAATTCCATTAATTTCTGCTGCTCTTTCGGCTGTTTATTTAAAAAGGCTATCATATTAGTAACCGTCAGTTCCTCTGGCTTCTTACTAAGTACGATAGACATATCATTGACAACTTCTTCTCTTTTATTTTCCAAATTCTTGAGAATACTGGTTACTTCCTGCTCACGATTCGTAATCTCTTCCAGAGCGGGGATATTCCCGTCAATAATAATCTGCCTTTTTTCCTGAGACAGCTCTGTCAGACGCTCATATTCCCCGTTCTCTCTCTCCAAGATATCCATAAAATCTTCCATCAAACTAGCCACACGAATACCTCATTTCTAAAAATATGCTTCATATTTTTCTATTAATTTGAAGGCAAAATCTCCTGTTTCCACTTTGTAGTTCCCAGAAGCAATACTGTTTTTCAATGCAGCAACTTTGTCTTCCCGGATATCAGAAGTCTCTGCTACCGCTTGCTTTGCAACTTGGTAATCTCTTCCTGCTCGTGAAATCTGCACCTCATCTCGTTTACTGACGCTTTCGGTGCCTTTAATTCTGGAAGCTTTTGCAGTACTATAAACTTGACTGATTTGATTATATGCTTCTATACGCATAAAGGCATCTCCTTTCTTATATCTCTGTAATAGTATTTCCTATTGTCTGATTTGTTATCTAACTTATTTATCGGTTGTTTCATTAGAAACTTTAGGAAATCCGCTATCTTTTAACGGAAACTGGAAACTGGCGTCAGCGGCAATGTGCCAGGTTTTCTATAACTCCAGAAAAAAGCTGTTGCAAAATACATAATTCCTTATCATTTTGCAACAGCTTCTTTTATCTATATTGATTAGGGTGTCAAAAGGGTGCGGCGCACCCGCTCTATCCCATATATTGATGTGCAAACTTGTTTGCAATAACAATATATGGGATGAGCGTAGCACCAAAGGTGCTTTTGACACCCGAATCCTCTTATTAAATTCTAACAGCTGATACTTTTACTCTATTCTGTATCAGCAGCTTTTTTCTTCTTACTGATCACCAAGTAGGAACCTGCAAAAAAGATTCCTAAACAAAGGACATATCTGGCATCAAAGGCAACTCCTGTTTTCGGGGTTCCGCTTCCCACCTGAGCTGTTCCCATATTTCTGGAAACAGAAGTTCTGGAACCTGCGCCTGTGTTTCCCCCTGTTCCTGACTGAGAGGCGCCGCCATTACTGCCTCCGCTGGTACCGCCATTGGCTCCCCCATTTCCATCATTTCCGCCATTCGGATTTTGGGGTTCATTTGGATCTTTGGGTTCATTTGGATCTTTTGGCTCATTTGGATCTTTTGGCTCTTCCCCTTTACCGATTGGCACAAAAATATATCCATTCTCATCTGCAAATTTTTCTGCTTCTGATCCCTCATAACCGTAGATCACATCCGGCGTCCAGGAAGACTGAGAACCGATGGAGTTCACGCTTTTTGGAATTGTCACTACTCCAATTCCACTTCCCGTAAATGCGTCTGCTTCGATGGTCTTCACACCTTCCGGAATCTCCAGTGTATACACATAAGGACAATCACTGAAAGAAGAAGAGGCTATGGAGGACATACTCTTAGGCAGATTCAGTGAAGTCTTTCCCATGGGACAGTAGAGAAGTTGTGTCATCGCTGCATTATATAAAGCTCCATCCGAAGCCGCATAGCTTCCATTTCCACTTCCTACTGAAATTTTCCCCAGATTTGAACATCCATCAAAGGCTGTCAGATCTATAGATGAGGTGGCAGCCGGAATCTTAATCTCAGTAATTCCAGTACAATTTCCAAAAGCCTGAGCGCCAATGCTTCCCACTGTATCTGGAATATTGATCGCAGATAAACTACTGCAGCCATATAAGGTAAGCTCTGGAATCGAGGACATTCCGCCAGAGAGACTTACCGATGATAAACCGCTGCAACCTGCCAAAACACCACTTCCCATGGAAGTTACAGAGGATGGAATGGTCATCTCAGACAATCCTACACAATTATTAAAAGCGCTGCTGCCAATCTCTGTCACAGTAGATGGAATACTGATTGCGCTGAGGCTTCCACAGCCATTAAAAGCCTGGGCTCCAATTGAAGTCACTCCTTCTGGAATCGTAATGGAACCGAGGGTGGAACACCCATCAAAAGTTTCCGCTCCAATCGAGGTCAAGCCAGCCGGCAATTCCACATATCCCAGAGAAGAACACCCATAGAAAGCCCCTCCTCCAAGGCTTGTGCTACCCTGGAACACCACGCTGGTCAATCCGGTACAGCCGGAAAAACTATAACTTCCCACGCTGGTAACATTCGCTGGAATTGTTACACTGGTAATACTTGCATTCCCTGCAAAGGCATAATCAGCTATTCCTGTTACAGTAGAGGGGATCGTGATATCTCCGCCTGATCCGCTATACCCGGTAATTACCGTGCCTTCCATTATGTAAGCACTGACATCCTCCGACGCCATAGTCTCTAAAACCGGACACAGCGTAAGGGTCAAGGCCAGTATCAATATTACATTGAAACATTTGCCAAATAATTTTTTCATTTTCCTGTCCTCCTTGAAATACTGGTGTGGCGCTTATGGCATGCGCTTCTTTGCCACCAAAAATAACCTTCCATCTTCCGTATAACTATTGCAAGTCGAAAGCGTTAATAATTTATCTCCATAGGCAACATTGATATCGCCTTTTATTATATTCATTTCTTTGATATTTTCAATATAACGGTTAAAGGTCTCCTCATTTCCTGCATTGATAAAATCATAATAAGGCAGAACCTCTTCACCTTCCTGTGAGACTTTCGACAGACATACTGCTACTATCTCGTATTCTGCCTTTTCATATAAAGTATTAAATGCGAGGGTTTTATGTTCCTTCCAAAAGGCTTCATCCAGATAATCTTTCAAAGTTCCGAACATCAGCCCGCTCTTCATATTATGTCCGTAGATGATCAGATTGTCATCCTGATTCTCGTAATCATTTCTGGAATCCAGAAATATAGATCCATTGATATCTTCCTGGCCATCAAAATTTCGTCTTAAATAAAAATCACTGCTCTCCGGCACTGCCTGCATCACCGGATAATCAATCTTTGTCCCTGCTATGGTCAGCCAGCCGATAAAATCGGAGTTCTTGCTGTGCAGTTCCTGGTATTCCGGTAAGATCTGTGGTCCTTCCGGCTCCTCTTTTGTTTCCTGTGCCAGATCAGCACCATATATCTCATTTTCCACTGTTCCTGTCTGGGCCATAACCGGCTCCTCTGATTCCTTCCCTCTCTCTTCGTTCAACACGTCGATAAAGCGAGCGGACAGCCAGTCTGACGCGGCAGAAATCTCTTGATCATTTTTTAATTTTTCTAATTCTCTGGTCTTCTGCTGGTCGTGATACTCACTTCCCAAAAAGATCAAAAAACATACCACCGCCCCGGCCATACAGATAGCGCCTATGACCTGGCCAGGGGATAGTTGTTTTAATTTGCGCGTAATCCGCCCCGTAAAAGAAGTCCTGGAAATGACCTTATAGTCTTCTGCCACCATATCTGAGAGGTAAAGAAGATAATCATCTCCTATTACACTTTTGAAGATAATCTTCCCCTCCCGGATCAGTGAATAAAGTCTTTGGGCCACTCCCGGCTCATTGATATCCATTTTTTTCGAGATATATCTAATTTTTTCAATATCGTCTAGTGCTTCCTGATACTTCTCATAGGAATCAAACTGGAATTTTCCAATACAATACACTCTGCTCATGGTATCAATTCCCTCTCTTCCTCTTGCTTATTTCCGCGCTTTAATTGATTTTGCTCCTGAATAGGAACTGTAATAGTTGGTCTTACTGATTGTCTTACATACACGGATCTTATAATAATACTTCTTACCGCCTGTTGCCTTCTTATCCGTGTAGGAAGTTTTCGTAGTGGTTCCCAGTTTCTTATATTTTCCTTTGGAACTGGTACTACGGTAAACTTCATATTTCGTTGCCTTGCTTACTTTCTTCCATTTTATTACCACCTGTTTCGATTTCTTAGACGTCAGACTGCTGATCTTCGTACTCTTAGGCGCTGTGGCCGTCTTCATTGTGGTAAAGGGACCGTAATAATATTTTCCATTCTTTCTTACGTATGCCCTGATTCGGAAGGTATAACTTGTTCCCGCCTTTAATTTGGAAACTGTGTATTTTGTAGTGCCATTTTTAGTGATCATCTTCTCCCGACGGTTTTTGGAATTGTAAACCTCGTATCCAGTCACCACGCTGTTTTTCTTCCAGGAGAATGTAATACCGGTATCTGTGTACTTAGAAACCTTCACGCCTGACATTCCAGGAACTGCAATATTGTAGTTCACTGTCTGGGTTCCGGTAAAGTTTCCGGTTCCCTTGATAATCACGCTGGCCATTCCCGGCTTCTCGCCGCCTACATAAACAACCGTATAATCTTTGTTATTCTGCAGAGTTACCTTTCCGCTGGTTACTTTAATGGCTGGTTTCAAAGTCTTGCCATTGTAAGTCTGATTTGCAATCTTGGATACTGTCGCCCTTCCAAGCTGCTGTGGATTAATCTTAAATGTTACACTCTTACTTCCCTGATACTTGTCAATACCCGTAACTGTAATGGTAGCTGTCCCTGCATTGACATTGTCTTTATAACTTACCTGGTAATCTCTTCCTTTTGTAAGAAGAACTCCATTATCTTCCACACGTACCGGAGGCACAATGGCAGAACCAGTATAAGTATAGGAAGCTGCTACGCCGCGGATAGAAGTTGCATCCGATAGTTCTCTGGCAATCGTGAATGTTATGGTCTTGGTTCCTGTGTACTGTCCCAAACCAGTAATGACAATCGTTGCTGTTCCCCGTTCTATATTATTTTTGTATTCCAGAGTATAATCTTTTCCCTCTGTCAACTTGTTTCCGCCAAAGCTGATCACTGGTACCGGCGTAACTGGGCTTCCTGTGTATTCCTGTGTAGGAATCTCCGCCACAGTTGCCATATTCATGTTACCGTAAATATCGAATGTAGTCCGGTAACTTCCGGAATAATTGTTAATACCTGTAATGGTAGCTGTTGCAGTTCCCACTGCCACATTATTGGCATAAGAAATAACGTAATCTCTTCCCACTACCAGCTGGCTGTTGATCTCTTCGGCAGCATTTTGATAAGTCAGTTTCACCTGAGGGGTTACTCCTCTGCCTGTGTAAGTCTGCTTTCCAATAGGTTCAAAAACCATGGAATCTGCTAATTCCAGGCCAGTTCCAATACCCTTCTTCGTAATCTCGAAATTTGCGATTGCAGTCTTGCCCTCAAAATAATCCAAACCGCTTACTTTTACCTGAGCAGTTCCAGCATTGAGGTTGTTATCATAGGACACATTGTAGTCTATTCCTTCTACAAGATTCACCGTAAATCTTGACTCATCTACCAAGAGGGATACCTTTACCTCAGGAGTATGAGGTTTCGTATTGTAAGGTTCAGATGGAATCTCTTCAATCTGAATCGTGCCATTAGGCGGCAGGATTCTGAATTCTGCCTGACGGGTTCCTGTATAATTGCCAATACCACGAATCGTAGTCGTTCCCGTATCTCCAATTCCTGCTGTTCCAGTATAGGCATCTACCGTATAATCAATATCTGGCTTCAATTCTGTGCCGTCCTTGGCTCTAACTGTAAAGGCAATATCTGGTCCTTCTGGTCTCATAATCGCCCGTCCAGTCACTTCAATATCTTCCTGATTATTGATATTCTCTGGTAAAATTGTGTAAGTAACTTTCTGGATTCCGCCATAACCGCCTATTCCAGTTACTATAATGGTGGGTCGTTTAGACTCGTCTTCATCTGCAGGCGTTGCTGCATCTACGTAATTGCCATAATCCAGAGTATAATCTTTTCCTTCTACCAGGGTATCTCTTCCATAAACTACTTTTACAGCTGGTTTCTTCGCCTGTCTGTCATAATAAATCTGACTTGCATTTTCCACTGTAACTGTTGCTCTTGCAATGGGCGTTGGTACAATGCTGAATTCAAATCTGCGGCTTTCGGTGTAATTACCGCCTTCCACACTTGCAATGGTTACCCCTGCTTTCTGGCTGTCAGTGGACAGGTCCTTGTTGTGATCATAACCGATAACGGTATAATCTCTGTTTACCACCATCAGATTGTCGCCATTGTAAACTTCAATCTGCGGTTCAATATTGCCTCCAGTGTACTCATAAGCATTTTCATATCCCTCATACTGCAAAGGATTCTTGAATTTTACTGTAATATCCTCATCTGTCAGTTTTTTCGGTGTGATATTATAGTATCTGCGGATGGTTCCCTTGTAATATCCCTTACCTCGAACTACAATTGTAGGACTATCCGGCTGCTCTGTTTCCCCATAGGGATCACTGGTATCATAAGTATGCACATTGATGTTATTTTTACTTGTTCCATAAGTCGGATCAGCTTCTGTGGAATTCTCCCGGATAATCTCAAAATCCGTTCCCTCTTCCAGAATCTTGGGTTCATCTGCCTCTCCACAGTCAACACCCGATCTGTCTGTAAAAATCAGATCTGGAAATACTTCCGTTACTCCATAAGGCACATTATCATCATAATTCAAATTGATATATTTGCCATACGCCTCATGACTGGGATTCACTGCTTCAATGGTAGCTATGATCCGGAATGTCTTGACAAACACTCCCGTATAGTTGCTGAATTGAACTGCACGAATCAGCAATTCACCCTCGCCGATCTTCTGATGATCGCCATAGGCAAGTTCATAATCCTGGCCTTCTATCAACGGTGTAATTACCGGCGGATTTCCCGCTTTAAACCAGGTTACCTCCACAGGATGATCTTCATCAATAGGGAAATAAATCGGATCTCCTGTATAATCGCGGTCTCCCACATTTTTAATTGGCATATCCAGCGTATCTATGGTGCCCGCTTCATTCTCAAGATGCCTTGGCGTCACCTCAAATCCCATCTTAAAGGAGCCTTTATAGTTGCCGGTAAAATTGCCATTCTCATCCTGTTTTGCTGTAACAGTCAATTCAGGCATTACTCGATCCGCTTCTGTATGAGTCTCTGCGTCCGGGTCGTTCCAATGATATACATTCAGATTATTGACCGCTGACACTTCATAATCAAAGGCATCGTCTGCATCATCTGCTTTCTTCTTCACTTCTCCGCCGGCACAGGTGATGGCGATATCCGGAACAATTTCGCTTCCAGTGTATTCATATTGTTCTTCTACACCTGTTACTTCCAGCTGCTCATCTTTTATGCCTTCTTCTCCAACAGCATAGGTAAGATCTCTCTGAAGAATATCAAATTCCGCTTCCTTTTTCTCTGTATTTACATAATTGCCTCCGCCTTCCACCGATCCATCGTCAGGGGTAGCAATTACTTCCACTGTAGCCGGCAGTTTTCCAGGAAACCGTTCAGAATCCTTATCCGCCTTAGTGGCATTTCCATTATTGTCATATTTCAGGGTATAATCCGTTCCCTCAGACAAAGTGATTTTCTTATCTTCCTTGCTCTCATCCCCATACTCAACCGTGTAGATTACTGTAGGTTTTGGACAATTGGTGTGAATTGTCTGCCCTCCTTCCACCTTGGAAGGCGTATAAGTCCAGGGTTCTATCTCCTGTATCTCAGCATTGGCCAGATCTCCTTTGATCTGGAAATATACTGTGAAATCACCAGTATAATTCGGACTTTTACCTGTGATCTTAATCTCTGCACGGCCGATGGTATCGTTCATGCTATAGGTCACTCTGTAATCTTTGTCTGGGTCCATGGTCTCTTCCGGCCGCTTATTCTGATCTAAATCCAGAGGAATGTGTTTTACTGCCAGATCCTTCCAGGTGATTTCACCGCTGTCAGCATCCCATACTGCACCGTCTAAAGTTCCGTCTGCCGTTTCTTTCAATGCATCCAGGATCACACTGGCATTCACACCGGAAACGATAACCTCCGGATCCTGCTTGTCGTACCCTTCTCCGATATCATAGGGCACAATTGCAAAATCCTGATACGTCTCGCCTGTATAATTGGCGCCGGCTCCCTTGATCTTTACCCGATAATTTCCAACTTCACAAGGTTCTTCTATCTTCGCAATCTCTGTTCCATTGCTGGTAATCGTCCAATACTCTAAGGTGTAATCATTTGTTTCTATCAAAGGCGTATCGCTGTTATGTGTGATCACTGGTTTAGGCTGAATCGGCAGTCTGGAATAAGTATATTCTTTCTCTATATTCTTAATCTCATATCCGCTGTCCTCTGTAATATCTATGGACAGGTCAAACTTCCGCACTTCAAAGGGTACTACTTTTTCCCCGAAGCAGTAACTTCCGATTCCGGTAACCAATGCGTATGCCGTTCCCACCGGAGTGACTGGAATCGTCGCCGCATCCCGGTTCTGAACCTGGAAATCAGTTCCTAATACCAAAGGTCTTCCTGCAAAGTCGGCCATTGTGGGAGTAGTAGGAGTTACTACTTTTGCATTGTATGGTTCCGGCGCAAAAGTAATATGGGCGTCATCCGTAGCCAAATCTCCCTTGATCACAAAAGTCACTGGCACACTTCCCGTATAATTTCCCTGGCCGGTTACCGTGGCTGTCCCTGGTCCAATCTCTTTATTAGTTCCAAATGAAACAGTAAAATCTTTTGTGTCAACATCATCACCCTTTGCCAGAATTCCATGGCCGTCAATTTTAACCGTAATATCCGGCTGCACTTGATTCCCTTTGTCATATGCAAAATATCGGTCTGTGACCGCGCTTCCATCTAAGAAATGAAAGGTCTCTCCCACTTTATTTGTGGCATAGACATCCAGTTTTGGGTAAGACAGTTTTGATATATCGCAGGGCACAATATTATATCTGCAGACTCTGGTCCCTGTGTAATTTCCTTTAGCTGTAATGGTAAACTCTTTGTCTCTTGCAACATTTGTTGACTCAGGAGGCCAGGTAATGTCGTAATCGTTGTTTGTCAAGGTTTCTTTCGTGGTCTGATGTATAATCGTAACGTCAGGATATACCGGCTGGGAAGTATACATGACGTCCTGTTTATAGTCAATGGTTACGTCTGTATCTATACTCAAGGGCTTGATATTAAAGGTATCGGTAAAGCTTCCCGTATAGTTTCCCTTTCCTGCAATGGTAAACTGTATATTGTCAGCCACATTTTTATGGTCGACGTTACATTGTATTTCATAATCTGTATCTTTTTTCAAATCCGAATTATTTCCCACTGCAAGGCTGAAATCCGGCCAGATATCTTTTCCATTATAAGTGTAATCCCTCTTGGTATAAGTCAGTTTTCCTGTAGAAATGTCCAGAGGTTTAATATCAAAGGTTTCAGTTCTGGTTCCTGTGTAATTACCAGTTCCTGTGACAGTTACCGCTCCACCTGTGGCAACATTGATATTTTTATTCCTGTCATAAGAAAGGGTAAAATCCTTTGGGTACTCCATCTTATTGGGCGTACCTTTATCATTGGTATATTTCAACTGAAGCTGCGGCTCTATCCGCGTCCCAGTATAAGTATATCCATAATGGCTGGAATCATCATAATATTCTCCCGGCCATGTAATGTCTATGCCGGAATCATTTACATTTCTCTTTTGTACAGTAAAGGTGACGGTCACAGGGGCTCCAATCAGTTTACTGCCAGGAACCGTGGAAACTTTAATCTGATAACTTCCCGCGTTAACCGACGTATAACTTCCCACTTTATCTATAGTGTAATCAGTTCTATAGTGATAGACAGTCTTTGTATCACCGGTTCCCTCGCTTACCTCCAGGGCAGTTTCTAACTGAGTAAACCAATCTGTCTCGCCATCATATGTAAAATTCAGATTTTCTGTATGAATAATACTAGGCGTCAGTCTGGAAGCTTCAATATTAAAAGTTGCAATGTGTGTTCCAGTATATCTGGTTCTTGTATCTGGAGGCGATGTTGGAACAATTTCAATCGTAGCTTTCTGGGCTCCTGGGCTCATATTTTCATTGGTATTATTTCTAGCTGTTCCAAAGTCCCATTCCCAGTCTTCCACCTGTCCCCCGTCTGGGTCTGTAATAGTAACATCTGACTTGTCAGGAGTAATAGGCTGCCCTGTATATCGCTGATTCTTAATGGAAACTTTCCATCTGTCGGCAGGTTTATAACTAGCCCAGTCTCCTGCAATATTTTTTACAATACGAAATACGGCAGGAATCTCGCTGCGCAGACCGGCATATTCCGGTCCTGCTCCAACTGCATTAACTTCTCCTGCTGTGATAGCTCCTTTATAAGAACCATAGCTCAGATTAAACTCATCTTCACTTAATTCTACTCCATCATACTTTACGCTAACATCTGACTTCTCCCATGTAATGGGATCTCCCGTATAAAGTTTTTGGCCCATCTGCTTACCTGTTACTGGATCAGTAGTGGTACTATTTTTAAATTCAATGGTCAATTTATTATTGTACCGTCTGGTAATCGTATAGGTATCTGTATTTCGTGTCCTGCTGTAATTATTCTGTCCAGTAATTACAATTTTAGCAGTCAGTGTATCTGGAGAACTCTCCTCCACCACATTATCCTCAAACATATAGGTAAAATCTGCGGTAGCCTGAGACTGAGTTCCCTCCACACCCCGAAGGGTCTCACCTCTGTCCTTATCCACTACTTTTACTGTAGTTTTAACAGGGCCGGTTCCCACCTTAAATTGATTTTCCAAAGTCACTTCTATATTAGCGCCTGTGATATCTTTGGGCACAATCTCAAATCTGCCATTCTGGGTACCTGTATAATCCCCGGAGCCTTCCACCGTAAAACTTGCAAAACCAACGTTTGTGTTGTTGGTAATACTTCCTGTTCTTATTTTATAATTGGCCTCTCCTGCGCTGTTTGTCTTAGGTATCTCAGCACCAAAGCCATCCGCCACTATGATATCATCCTCTGTTATCTCAATTGGACTTCCTGTATAAGTCTTTGTTGTCTTCACCGTAATTGTTCCAATCGGCCCTTTTTCACCTGCTGCACGTGCTGTAAACCCGGACAGATCTACCATCCCGGCTATCATACAGATGCTTAACAACAATGCCATACACCTTTTAGCAATCTCCCTGTGCATCATCATTCCTCCTTGCTTCATCCCATATGCATCCTGCTATGTTCCTTCTATCTATCATAATCTATCTATATTAATATTATTAATTTTTTTCGGCATTTGTGCTTGAAATGATAATAGTTTTTCCGAATTTTCTAAATTTTCCAGATCTTGTTTCTTTTTCCTTCTATTTTTTACGTCCAGACCGGAAAAAGGGGTACGCAATCACGGAGAAACCATATTCAGAACAGTTTTCTCTTTCGTATGATATAGATACCACCGTATCTCCCTGCTCTGGATATAATCCTCCGTTTAAGAATTATATCACATTTCTGTAAAAAATGCTATTTTTTTAAGGATTTTTCTTAGGGATTTTACCGAATTTTTCGAAATGTCTGGGCATTCACTGAGAAATCACTTTAATCCAAGTTCTTTCCTTAATCTTTCTTCCTCTTTCATAAAAATTTTCTACTGCCTATCTCTCATAATCATAGTAAGTACTATCAAGATGTTTCTTTCTCATATTTCACAAAAAAAGCCGTTGTAACTCCTG
Source organism: Lachnospiraceae bacterium (assembly GCA_022792535.1). GTDB lineage: Bacteria > Bacillota > Clostridia > Lachnospirales > Lachnospiraceae > Petralouisia. Next base: position 27,768 of record JAAWBG010000021.1, on the reverse strand, counting down.
AGCTGAATCTTCAGAAATTACAGCGGCTTTTCTATCTAATTATCGACTGCCCATGCAAAGCTATTTTTAGTATTGACTTTTATACCACTTATTTGCTTTTGTATAAATCGTATAGTTTGTATAATATGTAACGCCCTTCTGGTTATATTTATCTGTATAAGTAATTGAGATACTAGTTCCAGCCCACATATTCTGGCCCCAGGATGAACTGGTAGAATATTGATAACCATATTGTCCAAATGTTACTTTCTTTCCATTTTTTATGCTTTTATATTGGGTTTTTCCTTTTTTATCTGGATAAGATACAGTGATCTTTTTTATTTTACAGCCATCTGCCAAAGTAAATTTCAATTTTCCAGACTTCTTTGTAGTATAATGAGAATAAGGATTATACGGATCCCAGATATTCTGACCATCCAATGTAACTCCCTGTATAATAGAATCGCCGTGTTCTTTTGCACGTACTGTTATCGTATGGCTGCTTCTTCTGGCTGTTTTAGTTTTATATACATCAAATTTAATTTTGTAAACTCCTTCTTTTTTTGCGTAAAAAGTGAGATTAGAAGTAGACGGATATGTTGTACTTGTAGTACCTGTTCCTGAATAACGATATCTATATGTCTCTTTTACAACCAGATTCTTTGTTTTCTTACTTCCCTCATAAACTTTGACATTTTTTATCTTGTCGTCCTTACCTGGCATGTTGATAGTAATAGTCTGTGTTTTTCTCATTCCCACACCACACCGTATTACTTTCGGTACTGTCACCTTAGCTGCCGCTTCTGCCTCTGTTCCGCTTACTGCAAATCCCATACCACAGCACATCACTGCTGCCAATACAAGAGACAGTATTCTTTTTCCCAGTTTCATAAATTTTCCTCCTTGTACTTTAATTTTTGTTAATCAAGTACTTTGATTATACCCCCCCCCTTGAAGTTTTGTCAACTTTTGCCATGTTTTTTCAAAACATAAGATATCTTTTTGAAGATATAAAATCATTTCACGGCTACTTTCTCATAACCAATTGTTCGATCAAATTATTCTCATATAAAAGACGCAGAAAAACATTATCCTGAATGGAAGTCATCACCTGGCTTCCCCACTCACTGCTCTGGCAGAGGCCCGCCACAAAAAACAGTACCCACACAATGGCAAGGCCTTCGATCACGCCCACGATCAGCCCTCCCATATGATTGATCGTATTGATTCCCGGCAGTTTGGCAATCAAATCCAAAACATGAATCAGAACCCCCAACAAGATCCCAACCAGGATCAACGCCAATATCCAGGCAAGCCTTTGCAGGATAGCGTCTGCCATCTGAGCTGTCACTTGTTCTATCCCATTCTCTTTCAGAAGATCCGAAACCTCCAGTTCTGTTTTCTCTTCCAACTGCTGACTTAGAATCTCCATGGTTTTTTCCTGAATAGCCTCGTACAGAGGCGTCTGTTCCCGCAAAAATTCTGCTCCGTAAGGGGCCATCAGGGAAGCAAGCCCTATGGTCAAAAAGACTGCCGCCAGAGAATAGATCATTCTGACCAATCCTCTGATGTATCCATGTAATGCAAATCCTCCAAAAATAATAAGTACCACTATCAATAACAGATCCATCTTCACCGTACTCCTATTTCAGTCTAATCCTCTGTGTCTCGCCATCTACCAAGAAAATATAATCTCTGATCTTATTTGCAGACATTACTTTCCAGATACTTTTCTCAAAATTTGCGTGATATTTTTCCACACCTCGCAGGGTATAAATAGCACATTCCAGATCATTTCGAACGCACACCTCGTCATTTTCCAAAAATCCGATCTCCTGATATTCCATCTCAAAGTCTTTTGAGACTACCTCTGCTCCCCGCAGATCATATATTTTCATATTATGGGAAATCTCCGTATTTTCATTGTCAAAGACGAATCCTATGTAAGCTTCATTGTAAAAAATACTTTGAATCTCCTTTTTTACCAAAATCTCTTTTTTTACCTGGGGCTTCTGAGGGCCTTCAAAAATCACTGTTTTCTGACTGCCAAAAGCAACCATAATATCATTGGTCAAAAATTCCACTTTAGGAAATACCATATCTGCATAAGAATACTGACTCACAATGTTGTCAATCTCATTCTGGCCAATGGTATCAAAATTATAAAAGGTAATGGTGGTCTTTACATTTCCTTCATTTACATCCAGCAAAGCCACCGCCAGCTTCTTACCATCGTTGGAAATGGTAATATCTAAAGGGTAACCGCTGTTTTCTGTGTGGAGCTCTCCTTCTGCCAGAAAGGTTCCAGCTTTGTCATATATCTGGATATATCCAGTGCCTTTCTGTTCCATAAGAACCGCCACTGTTCCCTGATTGGCCACCTGTACCCGCTGAATGGGCATTGGAGTTTTGATTTCTCCGCTGGCCCCGGAAGCGTCCATAATATAAACCTTGTCTCCCTTTTTATCAGCAATGGCCACATAATTCTCACAGACATCCACCACTGGCTCCTGCATTTCATAAGTCTGATTCCAAATCATCTTATTGTTGACGTCCACACAAAAGGCACCGTCTTTGCTGTATTTTAGGATATTTCCTTGAAAAACCTCAAATTTCGTTCCAGCAGAATCTTCTCGTTCCACCGTTTTCAGCACTTCATATTCCGAATAAGTTCTTGTCTGCAGATAAATGTATGTTCCGGCACCTGTGAGCAATATCACTGTCACTGCAAATGCAACCCATCTCACGATTCTTTTTCGGTGTCTGTGAATCTTTTCGTTCATTCCCTCAACATCCGATTTTACCACCCGGTATGTTTTCTCTTCCAACCTTACACCTCCAAAAGTACTTTTCCGTCCAAAGGACGTTTCTCCTGCTGCATGTTATCTCTTATCATTTATGGAAGCAGCAATTTCTGGCCTGCATAAATCTTATCTCCATTTTCAATTCCATTTGCCTCGCACACTTTTTTCATCATATCCTTGTCATGATAAATATTAATGCAGATAGACGCTAAGGTATCTCCTGACTTCACCGTATAATAGCGTGCCTCCTGCGGTTTGTCCTGATTTTGATCATTTTCACTTTTTTCAGATTCTGCCGGATTCTCTTCCGATGTATTTTCACTTTCTACAGGCTCTGCTGTGTTTTCTTCCTGAACTTCTCCATTCTCACCAGAAACTTCCGAAGAATTCTGCTGATTCTCCTCTTCTTTCTGACTGGTTTTGGAGCTGGTTTCATTTTTAGGGGATTCTGCTGATTCTCCTTCTTTCAGCGGAGACACCTGTGATTCTACACTTTCCACAACCACTCCATTCCGGCTCTCAGAACGTTTCTTTTCTGTTTCAGAATCTTTCATCACATGAAGCACATCTTCCACTTCCTGCATTTTCCGGTAATTATTAATGGTAGTGATACCAATCACACAGACAATCACCAAGAAAAAGGAAGCCGCTGTATACAGGAATTTCCGATTCTGTCTCTCAATCTGCCTTCCCTGGCGTTCTAATATCATATAGCGGTAAGATTCTAAAGCTTCCTCTGCCTGAGTTTTGGGCTCCTCTAAGTTGCTTTTTGCAAATATCTTCTCTGCCCCTTCTAGAAATTCTGTTTCCTGTCTCTGGCAGCCTGTCCTGATTTCTTCTAATCCCTGTTTCTGATCCTCATAAAGTTCCTCTAATTCTTCCTGGTACTCTGTCTCAGCATGTGCTGACTCTCCCTGCCGGCTGGCCTCAGTATGTGCTGGCTCTCCCTGCCGGCTGGCCTCAACATTGTTCCACTCTTCCTGCTTCTTTTCAGATTTTTTGCACTCTTTTTCAGGACTTTGCAGTTTTTTCACTTCTTCTGGGATTCTCAGCATCGCTGTTTCTCCCAACAATAAAAGTCTTTCTGAGCGCTGCTCTTCCTGACGCTTGCTGATCATATATTCCTGCATAGGCGCATTTTTTTCATAATAGATATAATAGCCTTCCCGCCTTTGCAGATATCCCTGATCGTATATGAAGAAAGCTTCTTCCTCCTCCATGATATCCAGCAGCATCAGAATTTTGTCTCGGCCTGCAAAGTATTTTCGGTGGGCGCCTTCCACAGCGGGAGACAAGGACATTGCTTGTCCCTTTTTTCCCAAAAACCATCCTACAATTTCTTTTTCCTGAAAATACTCTTTCTTTTCTTCTTCTATGTATTCCCAAAAGTTATCATCCAGGCGAATATGATCCCACTGAAAAATCGCTGCTTTGCATTCCACTGCTCCGCTGACAAAAGTATATCGGATCTCTTTCATCATCTGGCTCCTGCCTAAAAAAACTGCTGCGCAGGACTCTTCTTTCTGAGCCATCGCTCTGAGATATGTATACACATAATCTTCTATGTAAATTTTATGCCTTCCTCCTGGGCTTCCAATCTGACGTATATTTTTAGGCAGACACAGACTTCCTTCTTTTTTCTCTTCCTGTAATCCTTCTTTGCAAACAATTTCTATCATGTCTTCACCTCTTTTTAGACATGGTAGCATATTATATTTGCAGTTTTTGGAAATTTTTGTCACACCTGAAAAAAACATTTCAACAAAATTCGCTATAATTCTGTTCTTCCTTCCAGAGCCCGGTACAGCGTCATTTCATCTATGTACTCTAGATCTCCTCCTACGGGAACGCCGCTGGCAATTCTGGAAACCTTGATCCCTGTAGGTTTGATCAGCTTGCTGATATACATAGCCGTGGTCTCTCCTTCCAGACTGGAATTGGTGGCGATAATCACTTCTTCCACTTCCTCCTGAAGCCGCTGCATCAGTTCTTTCAGTTTAATATCGTTAGGACCGATTCCCAACATAGGAGAAATCGCTCCATGCAGAACATGGTAGACGCCTTCATATTTGTTAGTCTTCTCATATGCCGCCAAGTCTCTGGTATCTTCCACTACCATAATAGTCTTATGGTCCCGGTCCGCATTTTTACAGATAGGACAGAGATCGTCATCTGTCAGAGTAAAACATTGTCTGCAGTATTTTACCTTTTTTCTGGCTTCTAAGATGGCGGAAGAAAGTTCTTCCACATGTTCCACCGGCATATTCAGAATATGAAAAGCAAGCCGTTGCGCCGACTTGCTTCCAATTCCAGGCAGAGAAGATAATTCTTCTATTAATTTACTGATCTGACTGCTGTAATAATCCATCCATATCTCCTTCCCATGGCTGCTTGCTTTTATTTCATGTTAGAAAGGAAATCCGCCGCCCATTCCTCCAAGTCCGCCTGTGATTTTTGACATGGTCTGCTGTGACGCCTCCTCAATTTGACGAAGGGCTTCATTGGTGGCTGCCATAATCAGATCTTCCAGCATCTCAATATCATCTGGATCTACTACCTCTTCTGCCAATTTTACTTTTGTCACTTCTTTTTTCCCGGAGATCGTCACTTCCACTGCTCCGCCGCCTGCAGTTGCCGTAACCTCTTTTTCCTCCAGTTCCTTCGTAGCCTCTTCCATCTGCTTCTGCATTTTCTGAGCCTGTTTCATAAGATTATTCATATTTCCAGGCATTCCTCCTGGGAATCCTCCACGCTTTGCCATCTGTATTTCCTCCTTTATTCTATCTGGTCTTCCATCTCATCCTCTTCGATGGTAATCTCCATATTGATCAATTTCCCAAGATCCACATAAGATTCCTCAAAGGAACCGCCTCTCTCCATTCCCTGAATCTTGATTTCCACTTCTTTACCGGTCTTCCCTGCAATCTGATCTTTTAATTCCTGGATATGTGTCTCTGAATTCACAAATGATTCTGCCACTTCATCCTCTAAAACGATCACCAGCTGATCTTCTCCTGCCAAACTCAAATGAGCTGATTTTAGATAATTCTTAAGCCCGCCTGACAGCCCTTCAATAATTCCATGCCAGTTTTTTACCACCTGTTTTACATCCTCTGGAACTGCCTTTTGCAATTGCCTGGGCCTTTCCTGCTGGGAATCTTCTATCGGCTGGCTTCTATCGTAATTCTGGGTTCCATAAGCCTGAGCCCCGCCGTCTTGAGATCCCTGGACCTGCAGAGGAATTCCAGCTTCCATTTTCTGCTCCAACTGTGCGATCCGCTCTGCCAGGGAATCGTAATCCCGCTCCATTTGAGGTCTGCACAGTTTGATCAGCGCAATCTCGATTAAAACCCTCTTTTGAGCTCCGTAGCGGATCTGATTGGACAATTCTGAAAAAATCCGAATATACCGGATGCATTGCTCTGCCTCTATCATCTGAGATTCCTCTTTTAATAACAGCAGATTTTCACTGGAAATATCCAATACTTCTTCCATATTATCAGAACTTTGCAGCAAAAGCAAATTTCTCAAATACCAAGTAAAATCTATGACGAACTGTCCTGGTTCCCGGCCATGAATGATCAATTCTTCCAACAAAGCAATGGCTCCTGAAATATCTCTTTTCATAATTTTGCGGAGCATTCGGGAAAAGACTTCTGTATCTACCGCTCCCAGCACATCCAGCACATGATCGTAGGTCAGCTTTTCTCCCAGATAAAAGGCAATGCATTGATCCAGCAGACTTAGGGCGTCACGCATAGAACCGTCTGCAGCTTTTGCAATATAGCGGATGGCTCGTTCTTCCACCTCTACCTGTTCCTGTGTCATCAGCTCTGTCAAACGTTCCGTTATGGTACCAATGGTAATCCTTCTGAAATCATACCGCTGGCATCTGGACAATATAGTCACAGGAATCTTATGAGATTCTGTGGTGGCCAGAATAAAGACAACATAGGAAGGCGGTTCTTCCAAGGTTTTGAGAAGTGCATTAAAGGCTCCTATAGACAGCATATGAACCTCGTCGATAATATAGACTTTGTATCTGCCCTCTGTGGGAGAATACGCCACTTCCTCCCGAATCTCGCGAATATTTTCCACGCCATTATTGGAGGCTGCGTCAATCTCTATCACATTCATGGAATTTCCTGCCGCAATAGCTTTACAGGAAGAGCATTCTCCGCAGGGACTTCCATCAACAGGATGTTCACAGTTGATGGCCTTTGCAAATATTTTGGCGATACTGGTCTTTCCAGTTCCCCTGGTGCCGCAGAACAGATAGGCGTGTCCTACCCGCTCCGCCTGTATCTGATTTTTCAAGGTCGTTACAATATGTTCCTGGCCCCGGACGTCTTCGAATCTCTGGGGCCGGAACTTGCGGTACAACGCAGTATATGACATGTTTAATCTCCAAAACTGATTCCGATCAATTTTGCTTCTTTGATCATCTTAGAATCTGGTTCTACCATTTTTAATTTTCCTGCCACGTCTCCCAATGGAACTTTCTTGGTATTTCCATTGATCATAGCCACCATATATCCATAGTCTTCCTTCAGAATCAGATCTGCCGCTGCCGCCCCAAGTCTGGTACACAGCACACGGTCATAGGGACAGGGGCTTCCTCCTCTCTGAGTATGGCCTGGAACGGTAACCCTCACTTCGCTTCCTATTTTTTCCTGAATGCGTTCTGCCACTTCATAGGAAACAGAAGGATATTTGGTGCTTTTTCTCTTTTCCTTTAATTCTTTCTTAGAAAGAGCCGCGTCCTCTTTGGAAATAGCTCCCTCTGCAACTGCAAGAATCGTAAATCCTTTTCCAGCCCGGTTTCTTCCCTGGATCGCTGATACCACCTTATCAATATCATAGGGAATTTCTGGAAGAAGAATAATATCGGCTCCTCCTGCAATCCCTGCATATAAGGTCAGCCACCCTACTTTATGTCCCATAACTTCCACAATAAACACCCGGTTATGAGAAGCCGCTGTGGTGTGAATGCAGTCAATCGCTTCTGTTGCGATATTGATGGCGCTCTGGAATCCGAAGGTTACATCAGTACCATAAATATCATTATCAATTGTTTTGGGAAGATGAATCACATGCAGTCCTTCCTCCCGCAGCAGATTAGCCGTTTTCTGGGTTCCATTTCCCCCCAGAATCACCAGACAGTCCAGACGGAGTTTGTAGTAAGTCTGTTTCATTGCCTCTACTTTATCCAGTCCGTTTTCATCTGGTACCCGCATCATTTTAAAAGGCTGCCTGGAAGTTCCCAGAATGGTTCCTCCCTTGGTGAGGATTCCCGAAAAATCCGCCCCCGTCAGCAGACGGTAATTTCCATAAATTAATCCCTTGTATCCTTCGTAAAAACCATATACCTCTAGATCTTCTACATTTTTGCTTAGTCCTTTTACCACTCCCCGCATTGCCGCGTTCAATGCTTGGCAGTCGCCTCCGCTTGTCAACATTCCGATTCTTTTCATTGACTTTCACATCCTTTACAAAATATCCTGAACAAATTTTTATTTTCACTTCGTGACCAGTAACATTATATCTCATAATTTTATCTATCACAAGATTTTTCATTTGCATTTCCAAAAATATTTGGTATAATGTTACTGTTCCTTTTATGGTAAGAATACAGAGCATTTTTATCATAATTAAAGTTTATTTTGGAGGAGTACCCAAGCGGCTGAAGGGTCTGGCTTCGAACACCAGTAGGCCGGTAGTCCCGGCGCGGGGGTTCAAATCCCCCCTCCTCCGTTTTATCTATTCTGCCATCTATGCATTTCGGTAAAACGAAAAAAATCTTTGTGTTATATGGGAATGACAGAACCTTCTGCCTATCTCTCATACTATCACAAAGATTTTTTTCTGAGCCTTTGTTGAATCTGATCCTCTCTGTTCCATTTCAAAGAAGATCTTTTGTTGGAGTACCCCTTATCAATACCCCTGTCTTTATTCTACTTATTTTCAAACAAAAAACCATGAACTTTGAGGAAAACTTTTACTTTATAAAATTCTAATATTAAAAGTTTTCCCCAAAGTTCATGGTACGCCTTCAAAGCCAATGGTATACTTCCAACTGTCTTAAGAAAATATCAGGAGGTTCACTTATGAAAAGTTACATTCAGCATACATTTCTCGCGCTTTCATGATTCTATAGAATATTCTTAATATCATAATTCCATGTTTCTTTCAGGTAAATCTGCAGTCGTTTACACTGTCTCTTATCGCCCAACGCGTAAAAAGCACAGTAACCTTCTAGGAAAGATTTTCTCGCTTGTTCCTTTTCCTGTAATTCCATCAGGGCAATTCCTCTGTTGATCAAAAGTCTTGAGAACAGGCAGAAACGGTTGTTTTCTTTACTTATGGAAATTCCCTGATCACATAGTTCTACCACTTCCTGGTATTGTTTTTCATCCATCAGTAAATTAGAAAGATGAAACAATATCATGGGATATTTCTGTACTTTTTCCTCATGGTCTATCATATGAGTATCCATATATTGTTTCAGACCATAGAGTATCTCTAGGGCTTCTTCTCGCTTTCCCAGCTTCCGATAGTCTCTTGCAATGTTGATCAGGATTGCCATCTCATTATATGTCAAAAGCCCTTTTAGAATTCCTTTCATGGTAATTCCATTGGGCTTTGTCATACGAAGAACTGCTTCTAATTCCCTGCTTCCCCTCTCCCAATCTGCATCCTCTCTCTGCTTCAGTATGATTCTGGTGAATCTGCAATATTGGGAATTGAGAATATCTCCCTTTGTAATGGTACGTTCAAAACGATTTACCAATTCCTCCAGACCCTCATATTCATAATTGGCAATCTTCTGCACAATCTGACTGCAGATCTCCACCTGTTTCATCTCCTCTTTGCTGGAATATTGCAGAAACACGTCGCCGCATCCCAGCCTCTGCATAATGGCTTCCACCGTCCTTCGATTGGGAAGCCGGATTCCATTCTCAATTTTAGACAGATTGCCTACCGAGCAAATGCCAAAGCAAAGTTCTTCCTGGGAATAACCTCGTTCTATCCGCATGTCACGAATATAGTTCCCTATTTCGTATACTGCCATCTGCACACTCTCCCTTATCCTTTGTTATCCTCCCACTTTCTTCATTATATGGCAATTGCTCTTCTCTGTCTGTAAAATCTTCGAATCTCCAAAAAGGTATTCTTTTGTCGTAGAAAATTTATAAAATTTCAAGGGCCTATTAATCAAAGCAGCAGACGTTCCCATACTTCCCATAAGAGAAACGTGGAACATCTGCTTTTTAATCATTCTGAAATACTCTGTAAATCTTCGTTATAAAATTTATTTCTTCTCTTTTTCAAGTTTTTCTTTCTTCTGCTTTCCTGGTTTTTTCTCTGCCTCTTCTTCCGGCAGCCAGATCAGCTTATGAGTTTTTATGTCTAATTTTTCTGCCTTGATATAACTTGCGCTGTCCCTGGGCAATTGCTTCTTCTTCAAAATATAATCCAGAATATTTCGGATAATGTAGAAGATCACCGCAAATACCGGCACGCCTATAATCATTCCCGGAATACCGAAGATTCCGCCGAAACATAGAATTGCAAATACCACCCAGAAAGAAGATAACCCAGTGGAGTCTCCCAAAATTTTAGGCCCGATAATATTTCCATCAATCTGCTGCAATACTACGATAAAAATAATAAAGTACAGTCCTTTCACCGGATTTGCCAGCATAATCAAAATTGCGCTGGGCACAGCTCCCAGATAGGGACCGAAAAATGGGATGACATTTGTCACGCCTACAATTACGCTGACCAGAACCGTATAAGGCATCTTCATTACAGACAGACATCCGAAACACAAAAGGCCGATAATCAGAGAATCCAGAATCTTTCCAGAAATAAATCCGCCGAAAATCTCATTGCTCTTATGTACGGTGTGAATAATGGCATTGGCCTGTCTTCCCGGAAATACAGCGTAGACAATCTTCTTGCTCTGACCGATAAAAGTCTCTTTGCTCATCAGCACATAAATGGAAATGATAATGCCGATGACTACATTAAACAAGAGTTTTACCGCGATAATCACCCCTGAGGTAAGTCCCGCTATAATATTTTTGGTCTGAGGCAGGAATTCTGTCCGGGCCCAGTTTTCAAAAAATTCTGTTCCTTTGGTCAGTCCCATTTCCAGATAACCGGAAATCTCGCTGTCTGAGCTGATATACTCGCTGAGCCAATCCATAAAACTATTGACCTGTCTGGGCAGGGTTCCAATCATTCCATTGATGCTCCGGTACAATTCCGGTATCACCATCTGCAGCAGCACTCCGATAATCACAATCACAAACACCAATGCCCCTGTCACACTCAGGCCCCGCACCAATTTCTCTGCCTTTTTCTGATTCTTCATCTTCTCTTTCATCAAAGGCAGCAGATGACGTTCCTCAAAATTGACAATAGGGGTCATCAAATACGCCAGTATCAATCCTATGATAATAGGCTGTAAAATCAGCATCAGCTTATCCAGCAATTGGGTAACTCCATGATAACGGTATATCAGAAAGAAAAATGACATACTCATAATAATTACCAGAAAAGACGTCAGTCCAATTGCAAGATAAGGTCTGATATTCCAATTTGTCTTCTGATCTTCTTGTTTCCTCTCCTGATCTTCCAAAATAAATCTCCTATCCTCTATAATAATTGATCAAGCATCCCTTTAAAATAATCTCACGCTCATCCTCTGTCAGTTCACCCATTCCCAAGGTAATCTTCTGCAAATTTCCATCTTTCACCACATAAGCTGGAATCTCTGTGCTCCGCTCTTCCACCGCCTTGCGGATATCAGGAAGAAACAGATAATCTCCATTGGCAAAAGGCAGTTCTCCTTCTGGAATCAAAAGGGGAAGCATACCCCAGTTAATCAGATTGGAACGATACCGTTTGGTGGCATATTCATTGGCTATATTGGCCCAGCCTCCCAACACTTTCTGGCAGGAAGCAGCCTGCTCTCTTGCAGAGCCATCTCCTGGTTTTACCGCAAAGATGGTACTTCCAAAACCTATTTCCTTTGTCTTGGGAATGTCCTTTTCTGGAAAAGCTTTGTTCACAGCATCCATCACCGGTCCTAACTCTTCCAACGCCTCTACGGGACAGGTTCCCTCTTCCATCGCTTTCTGAGCTTTCTGGATCTCCTTTGCCCGTCCCACATAAGCTGGATCTTTTCTGGACAAAGTAAATTCTGCCAGTCCCAGAGGATTGGAACGATAAGAGGATGTCTCCCCGGAAGGAATCAATTCATCCGTAGTGGTCACCGGATCATGAATCTCAGAAACCACTTTCAGCACCATATTCTGAGGCAGTTCACTCATTGCAGGCCAGTCCTTGATATTAGGGCCAAACTTGATCTCCTGAGAAGCGTCCGCCACACCTTTGCTGTCAAATACACGGTTTGCATAAATCTGATGATCAAAATAATACTTTGGTTTGCTGTAATTGACATCAAGATCTGTTGCAGCAGTCAGATATCCCTTATTTGCAGCAGTTGCCGCAATAGAACGGGCATCCATCAGGGCTACGGAAGCAATCTGTCCGCTCTGAAGCTTACTTCCCTCTCGGTTAGGGAAGTTTCTGGTGGAATGACGAATGGAAAATCCATTATTTCCCGGCGTATCTCCTGCCCCAAAGCAGGGTCCGCAGAATGCAGTCTTTAAAATTGCACCTGATTCCATAAGGGCCGCCGCCGCCCCATTTCTCATCAATTCCATATAGATCGGCGTGCTGGCCGGATATACGCTTAAGGTAAATTCATCGGCGCCAATGCTGGCTCCTTCCAAAATATCTGCCGCGTCGCAGATGTTTTCAAATCCTCCTCCTGCACAGCCTGCAATAATTCCCTGATCTACATAAAGTCTTCCGTCTCTCACTTTATCCTTTAAGGTAAACTCCACTGCTCCATCCAGGCTGACCTGGGCTTTTTTCTCACAGTCATCTAAAATATCCATTAAATTCTGATTTAACTCTTCAATGGTATAGGTATTGCTTGGGTGGAAAGGCATAGCAATCATTGGCTTTATCTTACTCAGATCCACCTCAATCATTCCATCATAGTAAGCGACCTGTCCCGGATTTAATTCTCGATATTCCTCTTTTCTTCCATGAATCTCATAAAATTCCCGAATGGTATCATCGGTTTTCCAGATTGAGGACAGACAGGTAGTCTCCGTAGTCATAACGTCAATTCCGATTCTGAAGTCTGCACTTAAAGCGGCAACGCCAGGACCTACGAATTCCATCACTTTATTGTTCACATAACCATTAGCAAACACCGCTCCGATAATGGCAAGAGCCACATCCTGGGGTCCCACGCCCCGCTCTGGTTTGCCGGTGAGATAAACTCCCACTACCTGAGGCATGTTGATATCATAAGTCTTATTTAAAAGCTGTTTTACCAGCTCTGGTCCCCCTTCTCCCATTGCCATAGTACCTAAAGCCCCGTATCTCGTGTGAGAATCGGAACCCAGAATCATCTTTCCGCCTCCTGCAAGCATCTCCCTTGCAAACTGATGAATCACCGCCTGGTGAGGGGGCACATAGATTCCGCCATAACGCTTGGCACAAGACAGCCCAAACATGTGATCATCCTCGTTGATGGTTCCTCCCACTGCACATAAGGAATTGTGGCAGTTGGTAAGCACATAGGGCACTGGAAATTTCTCCAGCCCAGATGCTCTTGCTGTCTGAATAATTCCCACAAAAGTAATATCATGAGAAGTCAATTTATCAAATTTGATCTTTAATTTCTCCATACTGCCAGAGGTATTATGAGCATCCAAAATGCCATAGGCAATCGTATTTTTAGCCGCCTCTTCTCTGTCTGCAGATACTCCTGTCTCTGCCTGAACTGCAGCAGCCGCCTGTGCATTGTCATCAATCAAAGACGTACCATTTACAAGATATACGCCTCCGTCATGTAATTTTATCATTCTATTTCCTCCTAAATTTTATATAAACTCTTTGATCTTTTGGTATAACAATTTCATCTCAATGGGCTTTGTCAAATATTCATCCAATCCCATTTCTTCTATATCTCTTTCTTCTCCCTGAAAGGCATTGGCAGTCAACGCCATAATCGGTATGGCGGCCGCATCGGTATGATTCAGTCCCCGTATCTCCTTGGTGGCTGTAATACCATCCATCACCGGCATACGAATATCCATCAAGACAAGCTGATACCATCCCGGTTCTGAATCTCGAAATTTCTCCACTGCCACCAGGCCATTTTCTGCCGAATCCACTTTTAGATTCCAGCCTTCTAATATGGTCTGTACAATCTCTAAATTGATCTCATTGTCTTCCACCACCAGCACACGCTCTCCATGAAATCCTTCTATTTCATGGGCATCGTGCTTTTCCTGGACTTCTGTCTGCTCTCCCGGCTTCACCTGGAAGGGAAGCTCTACCACAAATACGGTGCCCTCCTGCCGCTTGCTGGTAAAATGAATCTTTCCGCCCATCAGCTGTACCAGCTTATTTGTAATGGAAAGTCCTAATCCGCTGCTCTCAAAAATTCTCCCTTCGGTAGAATTCTCCTGCTCAAACGGCTCAAACAATACTTTCTGGAATTCCTCACTCATTCCTATTCCATTATCCGCCACTTGAATCCGCAGGACCGCCTTGTCTTCCTGCTGCTGCATCTGTTCTATGTTCAGAGAAATCTCTCCGCCTTCCCCTGTGTATTTTAAGGCATTGCTCAACAGATTCAGCAAAATCTGATTCAGCCGCATCTCATCGCCAAGATAAGTCTCCGCCACGTTATCTTCTATCACAACCCGAAATGTCTGTTTCTTTTCCTTGGCGCGAATCGCAAGCATTCCCGCCATTCCCTGCACCATGTCACGCAGCTGGAATTCTTTTTTCATAATCGTAAGTTTCCCGCTCTCAATCTTGGACATATCCAAAATATCATTGACCATAGACAAAAGAAATTGTGTAGAAAGTTCCATTTTCCTCAGACAGTCCGCAACCTTCTCTGGTTGTTCCAGATTAGCGGCCGCAATATTCGACATTCCTACAATAGCATTAATCGGCGTTCGAATATCGTGGGACATTCTGGAAATAAACTCCGACTTCGTTCGATTTGCCCGTTCTGCAACAGCCAGAGCATCCTGTAATTCTTGTCTCTTCTCCTCATCTTTGCGTCGGATGTCATCTATATCCCGTGAAAAAATCATAACTCGAAAATCATGGTGATCCTCAGAAATAAGCTGTATCAGGTTGGAATACCAGCGGCATTCTCCATCCTGCCTCCTTCGCCGATATTCAAAATATAAGGATTTTTCCTCTTCCAGCAAACGCTTTTTCAGCATATTCACAGACATATTGTCAAGATATATCTGTTTGCATCCGGCACAGACTACCTCCACTGCAGTCTCTTCCACCATCTCATGGTAGCTTTGTTCAATCAGAACTTTGGTAAGACCAAGATCGTCGTATCGGAAATTATAGACATCTCCTCGAATCAGATCTGCCTCATAAATATTATCATACATATTTCGAATACTGATGGCAAATCGTTTGCTGACTTCCTGCTGTTTATAGAGAACTTCCTTCATCTGGGCTTCCATCTTTTTGCGCTCATCAATATTTCGGCTCAATGAAATCTGTATGATATCATCATTATAAGGGTTATCAATGCGGATCACATGGGTATCCGTCCAATGGTAGATTCCATCATCGCCCATCTGCCGATGTTCCATATACCTGGAATTCTCCCCTTTGCTGTACAGTTCCAAAAGACTTTCCCGGCTGAAATTTTTCACAAAAGCTTCCTGATAATCTGAGTGCATACTTCTGGCGCCCTGTTCAATCAACTCGTCAAAATTACCGGAAACAGAAGCGCAATGACTGTCAAAGTCTGCATACTCTATCATAAAATATGTATTCTTCGTAAGATTTACCGATATCACCATGGTGTAAATCTGGGATACTGCAATCTGCATCTGCTGTCTGCCAAGTTCCTGTTCCTGATCCATATCCTCTAAAATATGACTGCTGACAGACACAAGATGGGCCGGCCTCTTGCCCTCCCACATAATCTTGGTGGCACTAATATCTACAAATTTTCCAAAAGGTACATCATAGCTGGTCACCATGCTGCTCTCCTGGTCTCCCATATTACAAGCCGGACAATGTCTGCGGCCGCATTTCCACACCTCATCACAAATGTTTCCTGGTCTGATTCCAGGCTTCATTTTTTTCACCCGTTCATTTACATACAATATCTCATTGCTGTCCTGGGCGGTAACAAAAATAGAGGTTCCTGTGATGTTATCCAATATTTTTTCTAACTGGCTTTTTTCTCTCATAACTTTCCACCATTCCTCTATAACTCTATTATATCATATGCTTTTTCACCATCACACATTTTACTCTTATCACTGTTTTTAACGAAAGGTAAAGATATTTCTATTATAGAGGTTTTTTCCTATTACTGCAAGAACAAAAGTACGATTTGACATTTTATGCGTAAAATTAGTATTTGCAATGGGCCAGAGCACAGCGCTCTATCCTGTACTCTGACCCACGGTTATCCCTCTTCTGTCTCTATCTCTTCTGTCTTTGGCTTTTCTCTCTCCGGCAGATTCCGGCTAGCCGGTTCCTGCCGAAATCCCAGGGTTGCTTTAAACAAATCCCCATCTAAGTAGATCTCAAAGGTCCCTCCCATGAGATCCGTAAGGTTTTTGGCAATAGACAGCCCCAATCCGCTGCCTTCTGTGTTTCTGGAAATATCTCCCCGAATAAAACGCTCTGTCAATTCATCTGCCTGAATATTCAGCGGATTCTCTGAAATATTTTTAATGGAAAACCACACCTGTTCTCCATCTGCCTCCATATCCACATACACCCGCGTATTTTTCATGGCATACTTCGCTACATTATTATAAAGATTTTCCAGTACCCGCCAGATACGCCTTCCATCTGCCAAAACCACCACCGGCTCTTTCGGCAGATTTGTAATAACTGCTAATCCTTTTGCCTGAAATTTTTCATCAAATTCTCCTTCTGTCTGGTGAATCAGTTCCACCAGATTGATCCGTTCCATTTCCAGTTTAATATTCCCGGAACTGACTTTTGACGCCTCCACCAGATCCTCCGTCAATTGCTTCAGCCGCTGAGATTTGCTGTCCAAAACCGCAATATAGCTCTGAACCCGCTCATTCTGCAGATCCTCTCGTTTCAGGAGATCTACGTAATTGATAATGGATGTTAAGGGTGTTTTGATATCATGAGATACATTGGTGATCAGATCTGTCTTCAAATGTTCATTCCGCATATTGTCATCTACTGCGTGAAACAAACCGTCTCCAATGTTATTCACTTCCTCTGCCAGTCTCCGATTATCTCCCTTTAATTCCTCCACCGCAATTTTGTATTCCAGGTCGCCGCCGGAGATTTTCCGTATTCCTTCCAGCACTTTGTTTCGCTGTACTCCTTCCCGGACAATCAGCACCCCCTCCACTCCGCAGAGCAGTAAAAATGCAAGTGTTCCCAAAATCATAACATCTTCTTTATAGGCATTATTCAGCATATAATATAACAGGACGCCGCACAACAGCAGATGCAGGCCAAACCACAGCAATACCTTCGTAGAAGATTTTCGATTCTCAAATACCATACCAATTCCCCTTACAAACCAGTGAAGAATACTTTGATTCCACAATATCCCCGCCCGAATCCTGCGCACAAAGCTCAGATAAAAGGTAGACAAAAGGGCTGTTGTGAAAAATGTCAGTACTCCTGACATAATCAGCAGTCCGCTAAGCTCTTCGCCGCCAAACCGAAACAGCAGCGCTCCAAACAGCAGAAAACAAATCACTCCTGTGGCGATCATTAAAATATATAAAATCTCCGTAGGAATCCGGTCAAACAAGTTTAGGCAGATCACATTTTCCCCTTCTCTTCTGCCTGCCG
Organism: Lachnospiraceae bacterium; assembly: GCA_022792535.1. Lineage (GTDB taxonomy): Bacteria > Bacillota > Clostridia > Lachnospirales > Lachnospiraceae > Petralouisia. The sequence goes on along the minus strand of JAAWBG010000021.1, from coordinate 10,042 downwards.
CCATACTGAGATAAATCAGACAGATCAGACAGACTGCAACGCTGACTGTCACTCCAATCACACTCAGATAGATCCAGGGACGCATTCTGTTGTATTCCGCTTTTGCATTTGAGTATATATCTTCACAAGGAAATTTTGTATCCACACAGACGAAGATTACACTTCCCTTTCCGCCATACTGTGGTTCCAGACTGTCATAAAATACCTCCTCCATGCCTTTTACATTGGTCTCAAGACGAATATCATTTTCCTGGTAAAAAACATACTTTCCTTTTTTCTTTCCATATTCCGCCAGAGGAATATCCAATGGTTCCTTTATGTTTGTATAGATAATGTCCTCCTGCTCTTTGCTGATCCAGTAAGAAACATTGGTTCCTTTCTCTGCAAGATTATACTGATTCAAACATTTCTTGTATTGGTTGATCTCCCCGCCAATATGATCCAGCACATATTCTAAAGCGCCATAGGCATTGCACATCTGTTCCATAGAACAGTTTCCCTTGATAAAATTTTCCCAGATCCCCTGGCTTTCTATTGGAAGATAATCTTCATCTATAAACTCATAATTGGCAGCACTTTGAAAATTTTCCATTTCCATATCTCGTAAGAGCAGTACCAATTCTCCTCCCGTCAGCTCATATAATTTTCCGTCAATCACTTTCTGGACAATTTCACTTAATTTTTCCGCTGCCGGCAGGACATCTTCCTCTGCTGCCCCAGCCTCTGAATCAGAAACATCCGCTTCTTCCTGGAACCCTTCTGAAGCTGCTGACGATTCTGTTTCTAAGACCTGGGTCTTTGGTACTTCTGTTCTGGACACGCTGTAAGAGCCTCCGTAATAATGTTCCACATTCTCTACGATGATCCCCTGCAGTTCCGCTGTCATCTCTCCTAACCCGGAAATGGTCTTTTCCTCACTCAGTACAGACTCTCCATTTTTATAAATATTTCGTTTCAAATGAATGCTCTGATCCATTATGTCCTGATCAATATAATATTCTGACACAAATTCAAAGGTGGATTTGGTGTATCCCCTGGACCATTCTGACAGATCTCCCAAAAAATATCGAAAGCTGCTTCCTTTTCTGCCTGTAACCTCTTTGCGGTTATAATAGCTCCAAATGTTTACTGGCTTTTCGCTGTCATAACTCCCATCTGTCTCAAACTTTCTGCGCAGATCCACAAATTGTAAAAGCTCCTCTGCAGTATTCTGAAATTGGGAAGAAAAATAGGAAGAAGCTGGAAAAGACTTATTCTTCAAATCTCCAAAATCTAAAATATCTTTCTGAAACAGTACCGTTAAAATAATCACAAACAATACCAGCAGCACAGAAAATATCTGATTCGCTGCAACCGCAACAATTTTCAAACCGGTAGAATATCGAACTTTTGTCACTTAACCACCACTTTCCATTATTTTGACTTCTCAATTTTATAACCAACGCCCCAGACCACTTTCAAGTATCTGGGTTCCTTTGGATTGATCTCAATTTTTTCTCTGATATGGCGGATATGCACTGCCACCGTATTATCTGCCCCTATAGCATCTTCATTCCAGATACTCTCATAGATCTGATTGATGGAGAAAACCTTCCCCTGATTTTTTACCAGCAGCAGCAGTATATTGTATTCAATAGGCGTAAGTTTTACCGGCATGTCATCTACCGTCACTTCCTTCAGATCATCATTGATCACCAGTCCATCTACCTGATAGAGCCGTTTGCTGCCTTCTGCCACATTTCCAAGCTGGGTATAACGTCTCAGTTGGGATTTTACCCGCGCCACCAGTTCCAGCGGATTAAAAGGCTTTGTCACATAATCGTCTGCTCCGATATTTAAGCCTAAAATCTTATCTGCATCCTCCGACTTTGCAGACAAAATAATAATGGGAATACTGCTTTTCTCCCGAATCTTCAAGGTTGCGCGGATTCCGTCCAATTTGGGCATCATAACGTCTATAATCAAAAGATGCACCTCATGTTCTTTCAGCATTTCCAATGCCTGTTCCCCATCATAGGCTTTCAGGATCAAATACCCTTCCTGCTGTAAATAAATTTCTATGGCGTCTACAATTTCTTTGTCGTCATCGCAAACCAGAATACTTTTCATCTCTTTCACCTCATCTTATCCTCAATTCTGTTTTTCCTTCATTATTATACCATAATCCCCAGGCAATATGGTATCGTTGCCTAACGGTCAGATAATGAAAATGCGATAATCGTTTTTATCTTATGGATTAGGGTGTCAAAAGCACTTTCTTAAGAACAAAGCGGACAGGTCCGTTTCAACTCCCTGAATCCCTCACTCATGAGGGGCCTGAACGGTTTGCTGCGCCGAGCACAATTGCGAAGCAATATTTTACCTCTTGTGCAAGTGCGCATATTATTTTTCTCTTATAGGAAATCCGAAGGAATTTCCTATAAGACAAGAAAGAATCCTGCTTAGCAGGATTCTCCGCCTGCGGCGGGCCGCTCTCGCGGTTCACTTCCTTTCCGCCGCAGTGCGATCATTCTATTTTCTCTTATGGGAAATCCGAAGGAATTTCCTATAAGAGAAAATAATAAACCCAATCTCAAAATCCTTTTGACATTGGGTTTATTATAGCAATGGAATGTTAAATTATAGAGATAAAATTTATTAAGATTTCTTAAATATGTTTTTTTCCAAACAAAAAACGTCTTTCCTTTTTCTCTTCTGTCCCCGGCTCTGACTCTTCCCCCTCTTTCCACTTAAAATATTCTGCATCCAGATCCACATGAATCTCCGGCTCTTTTGCTTCTGCTTCCCCTTTTGCTTCTGCTTCAGCCAATGCTGCCAGGCCGGCGCTCGCTTTTTTCAAAACATCCTCTAGCTCGTTTTTCTCTTCTGCCGTATCTGTGTTTTCTTCCGATTCTTCTTTCTCTGTTGTCTGCTCTGTCTTTTCCGTTTCCTTTGCCTTGCTCTGGGCTGCCCTGCGTCGAAGGCTCTCTGCAAATTCCTTCCCGGTAACTCTGCTCAAGCTCTCTGCAGCATCGTCCTCTTCGTCTTCTTCTGGCTGTTCCCAGTCATAGCTCTTTCCAGAGCGGTCAAAATATGCCTGATTGATCTTGATCTCCGGCTTTACAGAGTAAGATTTTCCCTCATTCTGAATACGTTTTTCTTTCTTACCCTTCAAGTGCTGGCGGCGTTCCCGTTCCAGCTCCCGATTCACTTCCTCAATCAATTTCACATATTTATCTGTATCCGCAAAATCCTGGAGCTGGCTCGTCAATTCCAGCTGGTTATGCCGCACCCGTTCCCGCTGTTCTTCCATCTCCACATGTGCTTTCCGAAAAATATCCTGAACTGCCTGATTTGCATCGTCCATAATATAGCAGATACGATTGATGGCGTCGTCAGTATACATAATAGAAGCTGCATAGATATCATCTGCATGTTTGCTGGCTTTCTGAATGATCTCTTCCCCTCTTTTTTCGCAGCGGCGCTCTGCCAATTCCTGCTTCTGGGTGGTAAGTTCATACTGATCCATCGCTTCATAAACTGCAAGATTCAGCTGTTCCAGCAGATCAAAAACTGCCTTTTTTTCCACGATGATCTGATCATTGCCGCCTTTGTATGGCACACTTTCTGAAAACAACAGATGTATGCTCTTTAAAACATGTTCTATTTTATCCTGTACACTCATATTCCCTTCCCCTGCCCTGCCGATACAATACTGTTGTAATTTCCTTATACATTACATTCCTATACATTGCGTCAATCAATTTTAACAGAATTCCTTTCCTGTTGCAAGGACAGTGACCTCAATTATTACTTTTACCTTACAATTTCCCTAATTATTACTTTTATCTTACATTTCCTCTCTCCTGCTTCCCCCTTCCCCGTAGGTATGATACAGTTTACCATAAACAGAGACCTGTTTTTATCTCAGGGCTTTCTGGCGTAAAATCGAAAAATATTTCAAGATTTAGTTGGAGGGATTTTATGGAATTTCAATCATTACACAAAAAAGCAATAAGCTGTATGTATGCTGCCGCCCTTCTGGGTATTCTTGCTGCCAGCGCTATCCTCACTTTTCTTATGTACTACTTTTCTCTGTTTTCTGAGCCAATCCTTACCGGGATTTATATTTTCTTAATCGCATTGCTGATCCTGTACGGTATCTTTTCGCCTCCTTTCCGTTACCGGCGCTATCGTTATGTAATTGATGAAGAATGCATTGATATTCAGGAAGGTTTTCTGTGGCTGGAAGAGCACATCGTCCCCATAGAACGCCTGCATCAAATCGCTCTGTCCCAAGGTCCCATTGACCGCATGTTTGATCTGACTAAAGTGATTGTCACCACTGCCGGCGGAGAAGTTACGATCCGCTTCCTGGAATATGAAAAAGCCTCGTTTCTGGCAGAAGCCCTGAAAAAGAAAATCAATCAAATTGCCCTGTCGGAACGGACAGAAAATCATTTGTCAAAGGAGGATCACTATGATAACTGAAAAAATGCGCTGCCATCCCACTATCATTCTGGAAAAAACCGGCGGCTTTCTCATGCTCTGGATTCTGCTGGCACTTTCTCAGGCAGAACATATCCTTGCATTTTTCAGGAAAGAAAATTTTCAAGAAAATCTGAGCTTGTTTCTGCCTCTTCTTGGCTTTTTGATCCTGCTCCCCCTTCCTGTCACAGTCTACCATTTTCTCGTCTGGCGTAAAACTTTTATCTACCTGGAAGAGCGCACTCTGGTGGTGGAATGTAACACCATCCGCCGAAAGAAAAATACTTACGGTATCTCCTATATTTCCAATATCAATATGGAACAGAATCTTTTTGAGCTTCTGATGCATACCTGCCGTCTGAAACTGGATATGGCAAATGTCTCCAGCGCAGGCTCCACTGACATTTCCATTGTCCTCTCTCTAAAAAAAGCTCAGGAATTAAAGGCGCTTTTACTTTCTTCCCCTGGGGGAGGACAGGGGGACTCCTGCCCTTCTGACAGTTTCAATCAGAAAACAGATCTGGGTCGCGCTTCATTTTCTGATATTTTGTCCCATTGTATTTTCAGCCTGCCTGGATCCTATCTGATCTTCGCCCTTTGTCTTACGTTACTCCTGGGAATTCTGTTTTTCAATGGAGACCTCAATCCCTCTGGCCTTTTGTTTTCAGAGGGTGAACATGACTTTTTTACAAAAGCCTTCACTGTCTTTTTTCTGGCTGCATCCTACGGTTATCAGATCCTCAAGCGTCTGCTGGGCTTTTATCGCTTTTCTGCTTTTCGCCAGGGAGACGATATGATCGTCCATTATGGATTTTTCCGAAAACAAGATTACACCATCCCAGTAACCCGTATTCAGGCCCTTCAGATTGTACAGCCGCCCATTGCCCGTCTGACTGGCCGCTGTGAAGTCAGAATCGTCTGTGTGGGAATCGGTGACTCGGACCAGGAACTGACTCAGCTTTCCCTGTGCCGGAAGAAGGCAGAAGTCTATAGCAGTCTCCAGGAATGCCTGCCGGAATTTCCCATCTCCTCCCTAAATTCTATGCGCAGACCTCCGAAACATGCCTCTATTCTCTATGCCTGCTCCTGCCTGGGCTGGATTCTTCTGTGCTGTCTGCTGCCCTGCCTGCTTCTGACTGCCCTGGAGATTCCAGAAATTAAAGGGGATGATTTCCTTTGGGCCGGCATCTGCGGTTTTACAGCCCTGTGTTTTCTGTTGTATCACCTGCTCCACTATGGCTGTCTTGGATATTCTCTCGAAGGCCCTCTGGGGGTGTTTTCCGGCGGTTCTCTCACCTGTACTGTCACTATGGTTCCTTATGACCGCATACAGCATCTATGTTTTCACCAGAATCCTCTTTCCCACTGTTTTCACCTGTCCCGCGGCGAAGTCTGTATTCTGGCGTCCATTTTAAACCGTACAGTGTCCTTTCCTTATATGACAGATTCAGATAAAACACTGCTGATTCAAAAAATAGAAGGAACAACGTGGGCAGGCCCACTTCATCTCCCCTAACCCCTCACTCATGAGGGGCCTGGACACTTTGGGCGCCGAGCACAATTGCGAAACAATATTTTACCTCTTGTGCGAGTGCGCATATTATTTTTCTCTTATAGGAAATCCAAAGGAATTTCCTATAAGAGAAAAAAGTGGCAGACCCACTTCAACTCCCCTGTCTCTCAATCTTGAGGAGATTGTACCCTTTGCGCGCCGGATGCGGCCCCTTCAGCAGCACCTTCGGATTTCCTATAAGGATTCGGGTGTCAAAAGCGCCTTTGGCGCTGCACTCATCCCATATATTGTTATTGCAAACAAGTTTGCACATCAATATATGGGATAGAGCGGGTGCGCCGCACCCTTTTGACACTCGAATCCTATAAGATAAAAAATGATTCTCATTGCCAGTCCATGGGGATTCTTGTATAATAAAATTATAAAATATCTCACTGACTCACTATATTTTCAGAAAAATATACCAGAAAGGAAGTGTTATCATGTCATTCCCAAAAGAAAGGTATTATACGGAAGAAGATTATTATAATATACCAAAAGACGTCCGGGCAGAATTGATTGATGGCTGTATCTATTATCAGGCCGCTCCCAGCCGCATTCACCAGAAAATATTATCTGAACTGCACATCACAATTGGAAATTATATAAAATCCAAACAATTTTACTGCGAAATCTATCCAGCTCCTTTCGCAGTAAAATTGTTTGCGGACAAAAAAACCATTGTGGAACCAGATATCAGCGTAATCTGTGATAGGAACAAACTCACTGACCGTGGCTGTACCGGAGCTCCAGACTGGATCATTGAGATCATATCCTCTGGAAATTCCAGTCATGATTACATTCGAAAGCTGAATCTTTATGCAGATGCAGGCGTACGGGAATACTGGATCGTCAATCCTGAGGAAAAAAATATATTACTGTACTCTCTGGAAGAAAGTAAATTCAAAATGAATTCTTATACCTTCCAGGATAACATCAAAGTGAACATTTACGATGATTTATGGATTGATTTTCAATCTCTGGATTTTTCCTGATCCTGCATCTACCCCCGGAATTTCAATGGTATCACGAAGATTACGATTTAGATTATCTGGCCTGCCAATTACTGAATACTCCGCACACTAGTACAGCAAATCATAAATCTCTGATATATGATTCCTTGTACTAGAACCTAAAATCCCGCTGTCCATTGTGAATATTCGCCAAATAGTCGACGACCTTCTCTTTGACTTTTGGATTGGTGATCACATCTAATTCTTTTTCAATCAACTGATCTCCGATTTTTCTTGTCTCCGGGGAGGCGTAATCTTCTAAATATTCCTTCAAGGTCATCAGTGCATTGGGATGACAGCAGTTTACAATCTGACCGCTTTTTAACAATGTCATAAAACGATCTCCTGTCCTTCCTTCCCGATAACATGCCGTACAAAAGCTGGGCACGTAATCCATTTCCATCAGCCATCTGACCACCTCGTCTAACGTACGGTTATCGCTGACGTCAAACTGCGCCGAATTTTCCTCTTCCGGTTCCGGCTCTACGTAACCGCCTACGCTGGTTCTGGAAGCCCCGCTGATCTGGGAAATTCCTAAATGAAGCACCTTTTCCCTGCATGCTTTGCTCTCTCTGGTGGACACAATCATGCCGGTATAAGGCACTGCAATCCGAATACATGCCACTATTTTGGCAAAAGTCTCGTCTGTAATTCCGTTGTCAAACACATCTGGATCAATGTCATCTGCCCGCCGCAGTCTTGGAACACTGATGGTATGAGGCCCTACCCCTTTATAACTTTCCAAATGCTCTGCATGCATGAGAATTCCGGTAAAATCATACCGGTAATTGTTCAGCCCAAACAGCACGCCCAGTCCCACGTCATCTATGCCGCCCTCCATGGCCCGGTCCATGGCTTCTGTGTGATATGCATAATCATGTTTCGGGCCTGTGGGATGAAGTTTTTCATAGGATTCTTTGTGATAAGTCTCCTGAAATAAAATATAAGTACCGATCCCCGCTTCTTTTAATTTCTGGTAATTTTCCACGGTGGTTGCCGCAATATTTACATTGACCCGTCGGATTGCTCCATTTTTATGTTTGATTCCATATATCGTCTGAATGGACTCCAGAATATACTCAATGGGATTGTTGACTGGATCTTCCCCTGCCTCTAAGGCAAGTCTCTTATGTCCCATATCCTGCAGTGCAACTACCTCTTTTACGATTTCTTCCTGTGTCAGTTTTTTGCGGGCAATATGTTTATTTTTCGCATGATAGGGACAGTACTCGCAGCCATTGACACAGTAATTTGAAAGATACAAGGGTGCAAACATTACAATCCGGTTTCCATAGAAATCTTTTTTGATCTGTTCTGCCAGCCCGTAAATTTCCTGGTTCTTATCTTCCAGCTCACAGTCCAGCAGCACAGCTGCCTCCCGGTGAGACAGTCCTTTGCGCTCCTTTGCCTTTGTTAAAATCCTATCAATCTCTTCCCTGTTGTTCTTATTTTCCTGGGCGTAAGCCAAAGATTCCAAAATCTCTTGGTGGTTGATAAATTCCTCTGCCTTTGGCGACATTACGTTGTACATATTCTTTTTCCTCCTTCTATTCTCATTCCAGTTCTTTCATTGCTTCCATTGCTTCCATCGTTCTACTGTTCTGCCTCTTTCACTGTTTTAAATATTCTGCTGCTCCAACTATTTTCTTTCTCCAAACGCCTTCACAGATGATCAGGAAAATCTCCCCGATCTACCACAAGTTCATATCCAATATTTTTCATTCTCTGATTCAGACACATCCTGCATTCTGCCGCTTCGTCTCCGGTACAAATCTTATTGTCATATAATTCATACTTCTTCCGCACCGACACAGGAGACAGGTTCGGCATCACTACATTTGCTCCTGCCTGGATTCCTTTTTCTCGTCCCAGAGGATCTATCGTTCCCAAAGCGGTGGTGGCCGGCAGCAGCAATTTAGGCAGCATCACCCGCAGCAGCCCAATCATAAATAAGGTCAGCTCCACCGTACCTCCAGGTTCCTGCGCAAAAGGCGTCTCATGATGGGGAACAAAAGGCCCGATTCCTACCATATGGGGTTCCAGCTCCCGGATAAATATCATATCCTCTGCTAAACATTGGGCTGTCTGTCCTGGGCTTCCCACCATAAATCCCGTCCCTGTTTGATACCCGATCTTTTTTAGCTGATACAGGCAGTCCTTCCGCTGTCTCAAAGACAGCTCTGAGGGGTGCAGTTTCCGATAATGTTTTGGGTCTGCTGTCTCATGGCGCAGAAGATACCGATCCGCTCCTGCCTGGAACAATCCCTCATAGCTCTCATAGGAACGCTCTCCTATGGAAAGGGTGATGGCGCAGTCTGGAAAATTCTCTTTGATGGAACGAACGACCTCTTCTAACGTTCTTTGAGAAAACCATCCGTCTTCTCCCCCCTGCAGGACAAAGGTCCGAAATCCTAACTCATACCCTTCCCGGCAGCATTCCATGATCTGTTCTCTGGTCAGACGATAACGCTGAGCGTTTGGGCTGCTCCTTCGAATCCCACAGTAATAGCAGTCATTTTTACAATAATTGGTAAATTCAATCAATCCCCTGGTGTAAACTTTATTTCCATAATATTTTTTCTGCCACTTTCTTGCCTTCCCAAATAGATATTCTGCAGTGTCCTGACTGCGTCTCTCAATCAATGTGATCCATTCTTCTTTTGTGAGATGGGAAGTTTCTTCTAATTTATCAATCAGCGCTCTATTCATGGAACCTCCAAAAATTTTGATATCATCCTAATAAGAAACAAGAAAGAATCCTGCTAAGCAGGATTCTCCGCCTGCGGCGGGCCGCTTCCGCGGTTCATTTCCTTTCCGCCGCAGTGCGATCATTCTATGTTCTCTTATAGGAAATCCAAAGGAATTTCCTATAAGAGAACATAGCGGACAGGTCCGCTTCAACTCCCTGAATCCCTCACTCATGAGGGACCTGGACGGTTTGCTGCGCCGAGCACAATTGCGAAGCAATATTTTACCTCTTGTGCGAGTGCGCATATTATTTTTCTCTTAT
>JAAWBG010000110.1 GCA_022792535.1 Lachnospiraceae bacterium | reverse complement strand
CTATGAGAAATAATTTTAAAAGGACATTTGGATTTTATATTGGTACAATGAAAATCAAGAACATAAGACCGATGGAAGTAAAGCAGGCAATCAATGCAATGGAAAATGATGGAATGTCTAACAGTGCAATGCGTGATGCGTTAGGCAGACTTCGGGAATGTATGGAATTTGCAGTGTGCAGTCAGTTGATTCCTACAAATCCATGCCTGATTGTGGAAGTTCCCTGGCCATATAAGAAATCAAAGGAGGAGATAGCACTGACGCAGGACGAGCAGAACGCACTGCTTGACGAGGTGGAGGACAGTTGGTATAAAGAAATGTTTTATTTCATGTGCTTAACCGGAGTGCGAGTGGGAGAGCTGGGAGGGTTGAAATGGTCGGATATTGATTTTGAGAAGAAAGTCATCTGTATCAATCGGTCATTAAGTTGTAGCTACTGTAATGGGGTAAAGAGAGAAATTTTGGTAAGTCCTAAGACAGTAAATTCAATCAGACAGGTTCCTTTCCTTGGTGAAATGGATGAAATCTTAGAATCTCAAAGAGAAAAACAGATTAAGCTGAAGAAAGAGCTGGGGGCAAGATGGCGGAGCGGAGACGAATTTGACGGTTTAGTATTCACTACAAGTATGGGAAGCCCATGCAGCAGATATATTGTCCAAAAGGAGATTAAAAAAGCAGTCAAGCGGATGAGAGAACAAGAGGCAGTGACAGCAGTGCAGGAAAAGAGGGAGCCTAGAGTTGTCAGAGATTTCCATCCGCATACATTAAGGCATACTTTTGCTACTCGCTGTTTTGAGAATAAGATGGAGCCAAAGGTAGTGCAGGCATTGTTGGGGCATTCCAGTATCAGTATTACCTTGAACATCTATACCCATGTATTGGATAAGAAGATGGACGAGGAACTCCGGAAGTTCGGTTCAGCGAAAACGCAGGAACGGGAGGCATATGCCGGACTTGATGTAAAAAAGGTGAAAATCACAGCTTTGAGTCATTGTTGAGTAAATTTGGGGGAAGAATCTTACCCCCCCAAAATTCCCCCAAATGGAGAATGGCTATCCCCCAAATTTGAAAAATCAGAAATCGGAAATT
>JAAWBG010000109.1 GCA_022792535.1 Lachnospiraceae bacterium | reverse complement strand
TTTTTGTCTCATCGCAGGGGGGCTCCTTTCTGATGTGTTCGTATCCCCATTATAGCAAAGCTCCGCAAATAGATCTATGAAAAAAAGTTTCAAAAAAATTTTGCCTTTTTTGAAACTTTTACCCCCCTTACTCCGTCTAGTATAGGAACAGCAAAACATACCAGAAGCCCGGATTATGTAGCGTTGGATCGGAACGGTTATTAGATAAGGAAAGAGATCAAGGTGTAAAAGATGGAGAATTATTCAAATTCGGCAGAACATAAGGAAACCGGAGAACCTTTTGCCGCTCATTCATGCTATAATGGCTTAATAACCAATCCTGTAACACACGGCAGAGGTCAGGCTATGAAACATAAGGAAAGTAAAGCGCAATTAACGAAAATAGCAGTGCTCTTATACGATGAAGTGATGAAATTCGCGTACGCGCAGACGAAGGACAGGGAAGCAGCCTGCGATATTGCGCAGAATGTAATGGAGATCGCCATTTCCCGGATAGATACATTGCGAAACCGGAACACAATGAAGCAGTGGATCATGCGCATTACAGGCAATGAAATACGGAACTATTTTCGCATGATGCACTTTGAACAGAGCCATACGGTCCCGAAACCGGAGACAGAAGAGGGCTTTCCGGAGCTGCGGGATGTAAAGGCGGATATTCTGGGGAACCTGGTAGATCGTGAATCCGGACAGACTGTGATGAAGGCCCTTCACATGCTGGAGGAGCCGTACCGGGAAATCATTCGCTATCACGTTATCTACGAGTGGCCCCTCACCGCTGTCGCGGAGCATCTGGGGATCAATTACAATACAGTAAAAACCAGATACATAAGGGGAATCAAAAAACTAAAAGAGTTGTTTTTAATGCTGGAAGCAGGGGGAGAAGAGTGAGATGGAAGAGAGGGAAAAGAACATTCACGAAGAATTCAGGCGTGCCATGCAGGAAGCCTACTGGTCCTGGGAACCCAAGGTAGAGGACTGGGAGATTCCGGAGCCGGATCTGTCCTTTCTGGATGATATGGAATGGGAAGAGGACGAAGAGAATGAGGCAGAGGAAAAGGAGCCGCTGCAGATAGTGCATGAAGGGGAGATGGATTTGTCCTTTCTCGAAAGCGAACCAAAGAAAAAGCGGCGC
>JAAWBG010000108.1 GCA_022792535.1 Lachnospiraceae bacterium | reverse complement strand
TTATTATAAATTCTTCCTTCTAGTTTTGAATTATCAATTGTAATTTCTGTTCCATTGATAAAAGTAATATCATATACATTTAAATACATTGTTTCATTTACTAAAGCATTTACAAAATTCATCGTATTTTCAACTTCATATGACGAAATAATGTTAATAGCATTTTTACTAAAGTTATATTTTTCTGACAGTAAAGTCTTTTGATTAATACCAATAACAAGATTTGCTGTATTTGTTAAATCATCTTTAATTGATAAATAATCAACTACTTTAGGTAAAACAGGCACTCTTTTAGGACGATAACTAATTTGTTTTGCTGCCATTTTACAGAATTCTATAATATACCCATTTTCATTTTCTTCTTTTACCTTAGCAGTTTGGAATTCATAAATTTCATCCCTTTTAAATAATCCTCTACCTTTATAGTTAGTTGGTATTTTTCCTCTACAATTACCTAAAATATTATAATAATCTGCTTCTGTATTTTGAGCTAAAGCATATACAAGCGCAAAATTTTGTTTCATTTTATATCTTATACTATTTTCACTACGTGCTGTTGCTACAAAATAAATTCCATACTTAAATGCATCTCCAAGTAATTGATTTAGCGGATCAATAAAGTTTTCATAATTTTCACTAAATGTTTCTAAATTATTCACTATTACTACAATATTAGGCATTTTTCCTACATTAGCAGTCATATAACTTTGATATGTTCCACCATAATTAGAAAAGATATCTTTTCTTCTATCAATTTCTTTGGAAATCATCTTTAATAAATTTTTTACTTTATCTTCATCATTTACAAAAGCAATATCTCCTACATATGGTGATTCAACAAATACTTTAAGTATTTCAGAACCAAAATCCATAATATAGAAATTCACTTCTTCTGCACTATATGATGTCATACAAGAGTAAATAAACGAAGTAATAAACTGTTCTTTTCCTGAACCTGCAACACCATATACAATTGCATTACCTAACTTTGATAATGGTAAAGTTAAAGCAAATTGATTCTGATTAGCAGGATCATCATATTCTCCAATAATTGGATTTAAATAGAATGCTTTTCTTTCAAAATGATATTTTTCTTTTAAATGATCAATATAAATATTACTTGATATTTTTTCTAACCATAATTTACGAATTTTAATATCTTCTTTTCTAGCTACATCATATAAGTACTTTAC
>JAAWBG010000020.1 GCA_022792535.1 Lachnospiraceae bacterium | reverse complement strand
ATGTCGTCCTGTTTTTTCTCATCACGGGAGAAAATACGGATTTCTTTAAGATCTGTTTTCAGAAAACGATTTAAGACTGCGTTTCCAAAAGACCCTGTACCGCCTGTGATCATCAATGTTTTTCCTGTAAATAAAGACATATTTTTTCTCTCCTGTTTCTAAGAACTTTTTCTTGTTCGCTTTTTTATAAACAATTTCGATTTGATTTTGATCACCTGTTTCATATTAATCACTGCCAGAGGAATCAACTGTAAAAAATGAAATCCCCGAAGATCATATAACCATTTCCCATATTTATTTTTGTTATAATTTTTGCAGGAAATCCTGGTATCGTACAGATAGATTCCCTTTCCTGGATTATGATATAAAATATTTAATTCAATGGGGCGCATTTCAAGACCATATTCTCTGACTATCTTATAATCTAACTTTTCCGTGGTCAGCAAATAGGGTTTTTCTTTCTTTTTTCCCTTGCTCACATTCAAATCCACATCCAGCTGGGAAGGATCAATACCATGAATTTTTTCCTCGAATACCGGCTCAAAGAAAATATCGTATTTACGCAGCATGTGTAATGGCGCTAATACAAATTTCCTGTTATGGCACATCCAAAGCCCCACCTGGTGGACCGTGTTTGGAATCGGACTATGCTGTCCCACCTCAGAAAAATTCGTGCTGAGAGACTGCATGGGAATAATGTAGTACAAATTATTTTTTACCATGTAATTTACAAAATACTTTCCCCATGACTGATCGGACCATCTGTTGATCCTTTCTGGAATATTGTCATTCCACACATACTCCTGATTTTCTTGATACCAGGAGAGAAAGCCAGACCATTGCCGCCTGGTCCAGCATTGGCCCCAGGTGATGGAAAACTGCCCTGCAAAAACATCTGTATCTCCATAGTATTTATCAAAGGGCGCGGAAGCATACCCATTCCACTCATGAGAATATAACCCGATCCCGGCAACCGCCGGATCATCTTTATAATAATTTACCCCTTGATAGACAAAATGATAAAAGTCTGGGGCAACTATCAGATCATCCTCCAAAATAAGGACAGCCCCATATTTCTGGGACAAATTCCCATTTTCGATAATATGGCCTCTCAGCCCCATGCGTTCTTTTCTGGGCAATATTATTTTCTCACCATGATTCCACTCAAACATCTCTGCTATTTCAATCAGCTCTTCCTGCAGGTCGCTTTTATCCAGACTGATAATCAGGGGAATTTTATCCACCGGATAATTGGCTCTTGCCACACTGTCCAATAACCTTTTCATAGAATCAGGCCGATTATATCCTATAATTGAAATCGCCGGGATAACTGTAATATCTATCTCTCTCATAAAAATCTCTCTTTCACCAATACCCCCACAAGCTTGACTCATTGCTCACGGAAGTCAAATACCCTGCAGCAAGCTGCGGGGGTATGACCTAGCTTGTCTTTCCGCCCTAATAGGCGTGTATTTGACCCTCGCGGCATTCGCCAAATATCCGCGCAAGCGCGGCTGCTTGGCTCATTGCTCGCGGAAATAAATTGTAATCTCTCTATTTCAAATGTTTCTTCCTATAAAATGGAACATTGATCCTGGGATAACAGGATTGGTTTGAATGCAGACAGATTCCTGTGGTTGTATACACATTTTGATAATATTTTTTCGCCAATTTTCTGCTTTTGTAATCCACTGCATAAAATGATCCATAGGGAAAGGCAAAATCTGTCACCTCTGTATGAATAAATTTTTCTATTCTCTCCTTTGAGCGGCATAATTCTTCCGTCTTTTGCCTCAGAGTTAAAAAACGAAACAAGGGATGGGACAGGGTATGGGAACCAATTCTGCAAAGACCGCTGTTACAAAGCTCAGTGATATTTTCCCAAGTCATATATCCGTCGGTTCCGATATAATCGACCGTTATAAAAACCGTAAAAGGAATCCCATGCTTTTTCAAAATAGGGTACGCTGTATGATATACACTGGAAAAACCATCGTCAAATGTGAGCTGAATACTTTTCTTCCTGACAGTAGGCGGAGAGCCCGAAAAGTTCCATCCGCTGTGAACTAAACTCGCAATATAATTTGCAAATTCTTTTCTTGTCACAGAATACTCATCCTGCTGTTTTTCATCCTCAACAATATCATGAAACATGGCAATATAAGAATTGGTATCCATTTTTCTGATTGTTTTGGTGTAGATCCTTGACAGATAAATGAAAAACATATTGATCATAATTAATAATTTTGATTTTATCACCATTTTGGGTTGCTCCTTTTCATCTGCAGCGACTCCAAGTAATTGCAAAACTGTCAAATTCTTGGAATTTCATGTACAATTTCTATACTTTCCTTTCCATATTTATCCATCCATCTTCTGATTTTTAATCCCTTTTGCACCATAAACCAGACGCAAAAAAAGATACATACTCCTTATTCCCAGGTATAGATTAACCATTTTAAAAAGCTTTAGGATGATTCCCTGCCTCTCTTTCCATGCCTGCTTTACATACTTATTTTTTCTTCCAATTTTGTCATATACTTTTTTAAAAGCACGATAATTCTCCCATTGGCACAGCATTTCGCCAAAGTACATTTCCACCATGGAAGTCGCAAATTTTCTTTCCTCGAATACGCCTGCTGTTTTCAAAAGATCTGCAAATGACAGCCTTGTATGAACCATCGTTTCCAGAGAGCCCTCTCGATATCTTTTTTTATGCTGAACTGAACCAACCACATAGTGATAGCAGTACAATTCCTGATCAATTACAAACACCCTGTTTGTATGCATTAAATAGCTCAAGGCAAATCCCAAGTCCTCATTAAATCTGTACTTGTCTGAAAAATAAATTTTTTTCTGCCTAATCAAATCCATCTTGTATATTTTGGTTCCGATACAAGACAAATAATTTAGGGGCATTTCTGCAAAGGATTGTGATAAAAAATCTGTCAGGCTTTGTTTTCCTGTCTTGATATGTACTCCGGTTTCACTTACGATTCCATTTCTGCATCTGTAAAATCCGCATACTGCTAAGTCAATTTCCGGTGAACTGCTGACCGCATCATGCATGATGGATAGCATCTCAGGATCAAAAGTATCGTCCGCATCCAAAAACATCAGATACGTCCCCGTTGCAATCTTCATTCCCTCATTTCTTGCGTTTGACTGTCCTTTATTTTCATTCAATTTTAGATACTGCAGACATAGACCGGAATATTTTGACTGGATCTCTTCTACCTTTTCCTCTGTGCGGTCTGCGGAACCATCGTTTACTATGATAATCTCCATATTTTGATAAGACTGACGCACAAGGCTTTCTATACAGTTCTCAATATATTTTTCCGCATTGTAGGCTGGGATCACAATCGAAATTCTATCTTCCATCTAATTCTCCTATCCAATCTCTCCAATTTCAAATACTCCCTTCCTTTACCTTACACTGTTAAGAGATCATTGACATAGGCATTGTCAAAGTCTTTGGTATACCCTCCGGTCGGCGTAAATGTCAATTCTCCAAAATAAATTTTTCCTTCTACGCTGAACAGATCCACCCGCACAAACTTGAAATCTGCGCTTAAGATCCTTGCGATCTCTAACATCTCATCAAAATTTTCAGGTCTGGAAGGAACTTCTATTTTCTTGGAATCTCCAATATCCAAAACATTCCAGTGGATATCCAAGTACTGTCTTTCTAATATCTCGTTTATCCCCCAGGTGGTTAAATATAAAAACTTAGGTTCTCCATGAAAACACATAATCCTATAATCCGTAGGCAGATTTCCGCTGGCAGTTTCTATATACTTTTCAATAATGATCTTTTTTGTGATAAACCGATAATTTGTCTCTGCGTACTCTTTCCAGTAATCCTCTTTATAATACTGCCAGAGTTCACGACGTGCATCTGCCGGGTCAAAAGATCTTTTATCGGTACATATGATATTTCCGCCGCTTGAATGATTGCATTTAATCACAAACTTATCAGGAAGCTTGGAAAAATCTATTTCATCAGGATCATTTACCACCATGAACATTTCATTTAAAATGGAGGATAATCCTTTCTCTTCCAGGTATTTTCTCACCTCATACTTATCGGCGCACTGTGTAATCAGGGAATTGTGATAATACTCTCCAAGTTTCAGACACTGAATCTTTTCATTTAAGGTTTTCGGATTCTTTAAGTCAAGCTTTTTATGAAAAACACGGTAGTAAATCATTTTTGTAGCAGTTTTCGGCGATACTCCTGACATGATCCAAACTGCCTTTTTATATATTTTTCTCCCCATATCATAAATCCAACTATTTTTATTCATGTTTTATTCTCCTTGTAACCTGCAGGAACAATTCCCTTGTCATTCCAGGTATATTGTGAAAAGATTTTAAAAGCAATACCACAAATTTTCTTGTTTCTGAAAAAAACAGCGGAGCAATTACAGCAACCATAATTTCAGTAGACAGGGTTGCAATTGCAGCTCCTGTCCCCCCTATGTGAGGAATCAGCAGATAATTCAGCAATATATTGAGCACTGTCCCAAACACACAATAATACTTCGAATATTTCTGCTTATTTTCCGCAATGATCCAGGTAGAACCCCTGACGCTGCCTAAGACCGCAAAAAAATTGGAGATACTTAATATTCTCAATAAAGGAATCGCCTTCTCATATTCACTGCCATACAGCATCAGCACAATCAACTGGGAAAACACAAACATGATGCCGGCAAACATAATGCTCATGCCAAAAACCATGGACCACAATCGGATCAATGCACTCTCATACTCTTGCCGGGGTTTTTCCTTCTTCAATATAAATATCTTAGGCGCATAAGAATTTGCAAACGCCAGCGGGATAAATCCCCATATATTGCAGAGAGAAACCGCCACAGAATAATTTGCAACTTCCACGCGGCTTGTAAATCCCTCAATCATAATCTTATCTAACTGTGTATATAGAACAATCGTAAAATTCGTCAAGATTAAATGATAACTCCGGTTCAAAAGATTCTTGGCAGCAGCAAAATCCCATTTATACTTTAAGGTTTTATTTTTGTTAAAATATAGAAGATTTAAGATTCCAATCCCAAGAGTCTGAACAACCGTCAGGGCAACGTACCATTCTATGGAATTCCAGAAAACCAGAGCCAGTATTTGAAAGATAGAACAGATAAACTGAGAGACAGCAGTATTTCTGACATTGACTTTCGACTTTGACTCTGAGATCAGCCAACTGTTCACAACCTCAAAGGACTGTGCAAACAACATCCACACCTGTATCTTGAGTATATGTTCCGAAAAAGAATCTATAGGAGCACAGAAGGCAAAGAACACAAACACCAGTAAAATTGTAATGAGGCTGACGCCAGCCCGCAGCATTAATGACGTGGTGAGAATCGTCTCTTTTTCTTTTTGATTTTTGGAAAATTCATCAATCAAAATAGATTCCAGACCTAGTGCAGTAAAAACGCCTAATATACTGACAATCGACAAGGTGTAATTGATAGTGCCAAACACTTCTCCATGGTACAGCCTGGCAATCACTACGTTAAACAGCAGATGCATAAAAGCTGTAATCAGCCGATACATCAGCAGCCATATGGAATTGTTAAAGTATCTGCTGTTGACTGGCATAGATATCTTTTTTCTTTTCATGAGACCAAACTCCAATAGCACAGCGTATTTTCCCAAAAAAAGTAATATTTTGCATAAAAGGTCCAATTTGAGTGCAGGATAATAAGAAACAGGCCAGACATCCCCAGGCTGAGACTGCGGTTCTTCCCCCGATTGGCAATCATGGGATATGCCAGCATTAAAAAGGGAACAAAGAAGTTCACAAATCTGTAAAGCATTTTAATCCGAAAGGACGCGGCCCCAAAAAGCAGATACACAAAGCAACCGTTAAATATTACTTTTTCTTTTTCATCTTGATAATTAAATTTCTTGTAATTCAGCAGAACAACCAGCCCAAGGGCCAAGGATTTACATGCCGAGAACAAAGATAACCCCTCCGACATTCCATAGGCATTGGTATTGCGGTAATTTTCATAAAAAAAGGATGTGACAAAATTCGTAATCTGAGGGGTAAATAAATACACCGCCGCCACAGTGCTGTAGCAGAAAAAAACGGTCTGCTTCACCTTCGAAAAATCTGCGCGCAGCAAAAAATACAAAGGAATCAAAACAACTGCAGAAAAGTGAAACAGCATGATTCCAAGTACAGACAAAAAATATCTTTTCCACTTTCCCTGATACAGTGAGTAGAAACAGCAGCAAAATAAACTGGCCGCCAAAATCTGTCTGACCAGATTAAAGCTGTAATAATAACAGCCGCTGCAAAGCAATACCAGCATAGACATCCAGGTAAGCTCTGAGTACTTATAAATAAACGATACATAACAGAAGGCGATCACGATTCCCAGGATAATCAGTAAATGCATAAAATTTCCCGTTAAATATTTCACAATTAGAGAAAGAACCACAAACCCAATTCCTTTGATTTGAAGCAGATCTTGAAAAGCAGGCAAAAGGGTCAGTTCTCTCAGAGTGCCATAATTGACCTTAAAATTCATATAATATTGCCGAATGTCTGTGCTCCAGTCTCCCATCAAGGCAAATTCCAAAAAGAGCATCAGAAAAAATACGACAGCGCTTGCTTTAAAATTTGTATGATCTGTCCTTGACCGAAAAAATATCGTTCCAATGAATAACTGCAGAAGAACTAAACTAAGATTCAAGACATATATATTCATTGTCACTCTTCCTCCATTGCCAGATTTAGCTGCCTGCAACGCAATTCAAAAATTTTTCCACCTCAGGTAAATACTTATGGTAATCGAATTGCGCTGTATCAAATTCCATTTTTCCTGTCTTTACTGCTTTAGAGACAGCATCTGTGATATCCTCAACTTTCTCACATACAATACTATTTTTTGTATTCAGATAATCTGAGATATTGCTGAATTTATTGGTGCATACCGGAACCCCGCAGGAAATACTTTCCACCACTTTTGTTGGAAAACCGGCTTGGATCAATTTTGTGTTTTCTCGAAGGATCAACGACCATTTGGATTTTTGAATGATTCTTATGGTCTCTTCGTGGGAAACGCGTCCCTGGAACACAGTATTGATAAAAGTTCCCTGCCTGTGATACATGGCCTCGTATTCTTTCCTGGTAATGCCGACGATGCAAAGGGAAACATCCTCTCTCTTTTCTATTGCTTCCACAATAAGATCTAAACGTTCTTTGTCGGAAGACGGTTTCCCTGCATAGACAAAAGTATACTCTTTCTTCTCTCCATTTTCCTTCCACTTGGCCTCCCTGATATCCACCAAAGGAGGAAGTTTTAATGTCTCAACACGGCTGGAATAGTATTGATTCAGATATTCGCTGATGGCTATGACCCCATCGCATTTGAAGTTCAAACTGCCCATCCGGTACTCTGTGTCAAAGGTTTTTATCAGTCGAAAGACTAGACTTCCTAAGGGCTGATACCATTCCGTAACATCAGAAATACACTTTATTTTATTTTTTCTGCAGTAATTCATAATCCTTTTCATAGCAATTGCCGGAAAATTATAAAAAACCACCATTTTCGTATCGTCCACAGTGCGAATCAGATCAATATATGCACGGGCGCTGGTCAAATGGCGGACCCACTCTATCAAATTACCTGGGTACTTCTCTGCAAAACATGGAAACTCATTATAATATGTATATCCTTCTCGTATATTGGAAGAAATCTTTTCTTTGTCTGTCCCAACGAAAACCACATGATAATTTAAGTCCCGGAAGGCTTTTGCAACGTTCATCACCCTCTGGGCCGCTGCATTTTTATCTGGCAGCTCAAAACCGCCAAAGTATAAAATGGTCCCTTTCCTCTTCATCTTTTCCTAACATGTCCTTCCATTTAAAATTGTTTTATGGTATCTGTTCTTTTTTGATAAATGAGAGAGTCAGAGGGGTAATGTCCGCTGATCACACTGCCTGCTCCCACCACACATCTGTCTCCAATTTCAGCGCCTTTTAAGATGACAGTGTTGGCTCCAATCCAACAATTTTCTCCGATTATGATAGGTTTTGTTCTGAATTTTTTTCGATTTACTCCACTGACAGAATCAAACACATGGTCATGATCATATACCAGCACATTGGGGCCAAATAACGTCCCGCTTCCTATCTCTATTTTTTCCTGGCATTTCACGAGGTTGCCCTGTCCAATCCCTACGTTGTCTCCCAGGCAGAGTCTGCCGCCGTTTACTGCGGACAATGTAGCATTTTCCTCTATTCTCAGTTGTTTTCCACAGGTAATTTTTCCGCCTCTTTTTGCAATGACCTTCACATTTTTATATCTGATACAGCGCCTTCCTATTCCCGTTTTTGAAGAAAAACATCCCCGAAGAACTGCAAATACATTTCTCATCCATATATGCAAACGAAACACCTCCTGATCTCTTCTGCAAACTTCATGTTACGCTGTTTTGCTGAATCTAAACATGTCAGCACGCCAGCACCTGTTGAAAACAGATTCTAAGGCAGCATCATATTTGCAGTAAAAATACAGTTCAGCAGAAATGCTCGTTTCCAGGTCTCTTCCATATTTACAACCCGGATATTCATATCATACAATTCCTGGTTCAGATACCTTTTCATATCCAGATGATGCTGATCTGATCTTCTATGATCCAGAGGCACTTGAAAGAGCAGGTCTAAAAACTTTCTGTTATTGTATATAATAACTTCATCTGCATACATTTTCATCTCAGAAATATTCGGTCCGCCCCATGCGCCCCAGGTTACTTCGTTGTAATGGAGATCTGCCGGCGGGTATTGAGCTGGAACTTTTTCATATTCAAATTCCTTAATATATTTTGCAAACAACTTGTCTACTTTATGTGCTAATCTGCGGTTCTGTAAGAAAATTTTATATAAGTTTCTATATAATTTTGCTGACAATTTAGGCATGGTCTTTCTGCCATAATGTTTATACCAATAGGCTCTTATGGTTTCTGAAGTCCAGGACTTGATCTCTGCATCGCATCCAAGTTCTTCCAGCTTATGAATTAAAAATACACGTTTTCGATATTCATTGTCCTTTCTCTGAATGGCATAACTATTGTTGTGTTCAATGATTGAAACAATTTCCTTGTAATCTTTCAGATTGTCTGAAGTCTCAGGGATCTCAAATACTTCCTTTTCTACGCCGAATCTGTCTGCAATCTTCACAGCGGCCTTTGCATCAACAGTCTCTTTTTCCGCTGAAATATAAGTGAAAACCTTTAGTTTATCGTAAACTCCATTGGCTGCGGCAAATGTCGTATTAGAATCAATGCCCCCAGACAAGGAAAGATAGGGATTGTTCCATTTTTCTGTGGCAAGAATCATATTACTTTTTAAAATATCAGCAGCCTGTTCCACGACCTCTTCATACTCTGCTTTGGTTCTGCATACCTGTATTTCTTTCAAAGGATAGAATCGTCTATGTCTGACCTGGTTATCCTTGAATTTATACTCAATATTGGGAACGATTCTTTTTATCTCGTCAAACACGGAAAGATCCGCCGGCAAATAGCATCCCATTACCCGTCCATACCATTTGTAATGAATCAATTCCCTGGCAATCTCTGTCATCTCCAGGCCGCAGATATCCCCAACAATCTGAGGATGGGACGTAAGATACAGCTGACCGTTGAAAGCTCCGTAATATGCCGACTGCATTCCAGAGGGATCAACCTGAAATCTCACTCTGTCTTTAAAAATACATCCAAACACAAACACACCTGTCAATTCATCAATGGCGTCCTGCATACATCCCTGTTCTTCTTTCTGTCCGATGTATTCCAATTCTTTGGTTTCATTGGACTCCATAGTAAAAGGATTGTATGCATGTCCAAATAAGAAATATATCTTATCTTTTTTCTCGTAATATGATAAATTTGTTTTGGGATGCGTATAAGCATACATGGAGCCAAGTTTTGTTTTTTTCCAATTCCCGTAAAAGGGAAATTCATTCTCTAAAATATTATCCCGATTGGTAAGAAGAAATCCTCTTCGAAAAAGATAATCCCTAAGATCCAGCCGGACATCCAGCATGTTTTTTAATGACTCTACCCTGGTATCCCTCATATCTAAACTCCTTTCGTATCCCATAATATTTCTCATCTGCCCATTGATGATCTCAACATCATATTTTTCCCTGCATATCTTATAGGATTCCTCCGACATGGCAAGAACCTTCTTTCGGTCCACTGCCAGCTGATACATTTTCTTTGCCAGCTCTTTTGGATTTTTCACCGGCACAAGATATCCGTTTACGCCATCCTTCACTGGTTCCCGGCAGCCTGGCCAGTCTGTGGTAATCACTGGGCGCCCGCAGGACATCCCTTCCAAAATTGTTCTGGGCAGACCTTCCCTATAATAAGAAGGAAGAACGAACACAGAACTTTGCCCGTAAAAAGAAACCGGGTCTTTTACTTCCCCAGGAAGCTCAATACTTCCATCCTCTATATATTCTTTCAGATCTTTTTCTCTTAACCCTCCAATGCTGTTATCATAACCGCCCAGAATAATGAATCTGGCTTCTGGAACTTTCTTTTTCACTGCTCTGGCAGCTCTGGCAAAATCAAGGACGCCCTTTTCCCGGATCATCCGGCTTACCATTAAAAATACTGGTTTTTCCGGAATCTCACTTCTGCAAAACCGCTTCATATTCACGCCGGAACCATTCACTGTCACAGCCTTATCCGCCGGCAGACAGCCTTCTTTCACAAACTCCTGCATATCATCAGGATTTTGGAAAATGACCTTGCTGGCTCCTTTCAGTGCAATTCGATATAAAATTTTCGTGATCCGCCTAACTAGTTTTATCTTTAAATTTTCAGAAGCATATACCCGTCCCAAACCAGTAATCATCGGATAAATTTCTTTTATCCCGCAGGATCTTGCCCCAATGGTTCCATAAATCACCGGTTTGATGGTGTATCCAAATACAAGTTCCGGCTGGATGCATTTCATAATTTCCCTAAGTTTTTTCAGATAAGCAAGATCACCCAAAACAGACATATTATCTTTGACCAAGGGTATTTCTATAAACTCTTTCACCCCAAGAGCCATAATATCCTCGATAAAATCTCTATTCGGCCCTGTTACATATACTTCATTTCCCTTCTCAATCATATCTCTGATCAAGTCTCCCCGGAAATTAAAGACTGTTTTATTTTTAGGTGATATAACCAGAATTCTCATTTAACATTTCTCCAGATTCTTCATAATTACACTGCTCATTCTTGCATTGTTACCGCTTCCAACGAAACTGTTATGGGGCGTGATCACCACATGATCCATATCCCAAAGCGGATTTTCTCCAAGAGGCTCCTCTTCAAATACATCCAGCACTGCTCCGCCCAAATGACCCTTGAGAGCCTCAATCAATGCCTCCGTATCAATCAAGGCACCGCGGGCAATATTTACAAGAACAGCTCCAGTCTTCATAGAATCAAACATTTTTTTGTCGAATATATGTTTTGTTTTCTTTGTCAGCGGCAAGGTGATAACCACAATATCTGATTGGGCCAAAACTTCTTTGATACTTTCTAAATCATACATGCTCAGAAAGCTTTCATGTTCTACCACCCTTGTATCTATCCCAAACACTCTGCATCCAAATGCCTGAAACCGTTTTGCACACTCTATCCCGACAGAACCGCAGCCTAAAATGCATACCCTCTGGCCATCAAGCTCTTTTAGATCACGTTTCTTTTTCCAGGTATGCTCTTTTTGATTCTCATAAAAAAATCTTTGATTTTTGTATAAACTCAACACCCCTGCCACTGCATATTCTGCCATAGGAGCACTGTAGACGCCTCTGGCATTGTGGATCTTGATCCCATGTCTCCTTATATAATCCATAGGAACTCTGTCAAAACCTGCCGACACAAGCTGTATATATTTCAGATTAATAAATTTTTCAATGGGGTGGGAAAGAAAAATCCCATTTCCCACAATGCCTTCAATCCATTCATATGCACAGGGCATTTCTTCTCTTTCACATGGAAGAAATACAATCCCATGGCCGCATTGTCTGATCTCTTCCATATAATTCTCCGCCTGCTGCCAGGCGCCGGTTATGAGTAAATTCATCTATCTTCTCTCCACAATCGCTTCCACTTTTTCTCTTACCATCTCTTCATTGTCTGTAAAATATCTTCTGTGATCTGCACACTCAGCCTCAAGAGTCCTTATCTCTTTTACGCCTTTTTCGAAAATCTCTTTCACTTCATGGAGATCTGTGATCTGATCTGCATTGCAGAAACTGCGGCTCAAAATTGCACAGGTGCTTCCCAGCCGATAATGTTCTTTTATCACATGCTCTGCCGGAAGTTCCCCTTTTCCCAATCTTCCAATTCCGCCAAATCCATAAGGAATGCCTTTCTCTCTGAATTTTTGGCAGAGTTTCTCAACGGTTCCATCTGCAAGCAGCTCAAACATAAATTTTTTCTTAAGATCCAGCGAAAGATCATTCAAACCAACATGGATTTCATCTATTCCTGAAATCTTAAGGATTTCATCTATCTCTGCAACAGCGGCCTTGCTCTCCAGCAAAGGAAATACCTTTGCCCGCCCTTTGACAATCCCTACACACTTTTCTACTTCTTCTGTCGTCTGAAAATAAGGGAGCATCACAAAGTCTGCCCCCGCCTCAATAACTGCATTGATTTCTTCTTCTGATGAGCATTCATTCCCTGCTGCATCATGAATCGGATTCACCCGCACAATAAGCTGGGCTGTATGCAGAACTTCTCGAATCTTTTTTACATCCTCAACTGTATGATGACTCTGAACAGTGTCCATTCCCCTCTGGCGCTGGCTCTTTCCAATATATTCCATATCCACAAAAACTCTGTCTACACCAGCATTTTCAGCAATCACGGCAATCTCTGGATGATTGGTTATATACATTAATTTAAGCGCCATAACAGTACCATCCTTATGTATCTTTCTGCAGCGTTTTCCCTTTATTCACGTTATCCGCATTTGTAAGCACCTTAAAAATAGTCTTTACAAAAATCTTCAGATCCAGTTCAAACGAAACATGGTCCACGTACCAGTTGTTCAGTTCAATCCTGCGGTGCCACTCCACATCTTTTCTTCCATGAATCTGGGCCCATCCGGTAATGCCTGGACGGACTGCAAACATCTTTCTCTGTTCCTTAGTATATTCCTCAATAGGCCAGGGATGATAAGTAAGAGGTGGTCTGGGCCCCACCAGAGACATCTCCCCTCTCAGAATGTTAAACACTTGAGGAAGCTCATCCATACTTGTGGCGCGAATCACTTTTCCCACACGGGTGACACGATCATCCTCTTTTCCAGAATAAACGCCAGACCCTGCATGCTCCGCATTCAGATACATAGAACGAAATTTCCAGATTTCAAACTCCTGGCCGCCAAGCCCAAGCCGCTTCTGTTTAAAGAGTACTGGTCCCGGAGAATCCAACTTGATAGCAGCAGCCACAATTCCCATAGGTACTGCCCCAGCAAAAATCACAAACAGAGCAAGCACACAATCAAGAATCCTTTTAATTTTATCTCTGTACACAGAATCAGCAGGAAGTAATTTCTTACTGTCTGCTTTCTTCCTCCCTCTTTTTTCCATCACAGCTTTGATCAAAAATTTTGCACCTGCAATAACAAATACAGTCTTCAAAACTTTCAATAGGGTACTATTCTTCATTCCTTTGACTTCCTATCCCTCACAAATTTTTGCCAAACACTCCATTTTTCGTGCATTGCTGGGAATAAAAGATATGTCTTTGACTTTTTAGAGCCAACCCACTTCATCCTGCCAACTAGTGGAAAAATAAGTAAAATCTCCCTGATGTTCCCCATCCTATTCTAAACAAAATAACCAAAAAATTTATCTATCTCTTTTCAAAAATATAGGGTATAATATAGAAAATTCGATTGTTATATCTCACGTAAAAGGAGTCTCATATGGAACAAAAAACACTTATATCTGATGAAATGGTTATAAAACGTGCACAGGCGGCTGTAAGAATTGAACGAGAAAAGAAAAAAGCATTAGACCTTCCAGTTGTCACCTACGACAGAAAAACACAGGCCATATACCATGAAAACAGCGATGGAACACGGATAAAAGTAGGAGAAAGAATGAGAAAGGGGCGTTATAGTGAACATATCAAACAGAAGCCCTGAGATTGTAGTTTTTGCTGGTCCAAATGGTTCTGGAAAAAGCACATTTACAGAATTGTTAAAACCTTCTATAGATTATATCAATGCTGACGAGATCAAAAAGAATTTAAAATGTTCTGACTTGGAAGCCGCACGTTTGGCGGAACGCCAAAGAGAAACGCATATAGAACAAATGGATGAATTTTGTTTTGAAACAGTACTCTCAACTGAGCGAAATCTAAAATTATTAAAACGTGCAAAAGAAAAGGGCTACTTCATCCGCTGTTATTATATCCTTACTGCAGACCCCATCATCAATGTCTGGCGTGTAAGATCCAGAGTTGCCTCAGGCGGCCATGATGTACCAGAAGAAAAAATCATTGAACGGTATGATAGAGCTTTAGCCTTGGTAAAAGATTTATTAGAATTCTGCGATATCTGCCATATCTATGATAATTCTGGCAGCAAGCCTTTTCGAATCTTTAAAAAGCGAAAAACACAGGCCTATTATGATACATGTGATGATTGGTATTTAGAAGATATTCAGGCATTGACCGATGTTAAAAACATGATAAAAAAAGATTTAAATAGCACAGAGTCAAATACCCCGTAGCAAGCTACGGGGCATGACCTAGCTTGTTCTTTCCGCCCCAAGGGGCGGGGTATTTGACCCTCGCGGCATTCGCCAAATATCCACGCAAGCGTGGCTGCTTGGCTCATTGCTCGCGGGAATAAAAAGTTGCCGAAAAATAAAAGATTTCTACAATATACAGCATATGTGCAGTTGACATTATAGCTGTATATGATAGAATCTTTACATTTTGCAGCCCTGAAAAATTTTGAAAATAAAAAGTTAAGTTTGAGCCTGGATTGGCATACAGGAACAGATTACCTGCATTTTTCCCTGTATTTTTACTTTTCCAAATTCCGCCGGAAGAATCAAATGATCTCCGGCTTTTATAAAATGTTCGTTTAAACTTCCCTCTCCTTTTAAAACACTCATTAAAAAAAAGGGATATTTTTGCTCAAAAGAAGCGGTTCCGTTTATATTTAACTTAAATACTTGATAAAATTCACAAGAATAGAGTAATGTCAGTCTATTTTTCTTTACATAATCCGTACGAAACATACTGTTTTCCATGGATTTTGATGGGACAGTGATCACTTCGATCCCCTTTTTTATATGAAGTTCTCTGGGCTTTCCATTATTTAAGCGGCCATAATCATAAATCCGATATGTAATATCACTGTTCTGCTGAATTTCTAAAATCATCATCCCACCTTTAATAGCATGAATGGTTCCTGGATCAATTTGTATGAAATCACCCTTTTTTACTGGAACTTCCCGAAGCAGTTCTCTCCATCTGCCTTGCTGAATCATATCTGACAATTCTTTTTTTGTCTTCGCATGATGGCCGATTATCAGCGACGTTTCTTTTGGACAATCCATAATATACCAGCATTCTGTTTTTCCCAAAGCAGTTTCTTCATATATGTCTGCATACTTGTTATTAGGATGCACTTGGATGCTCAGGTCTTCTTTCGCATCAATCATTTTAACTAGCAGCGGAAAAGAATCACCCTGGATATTTCCAAATAACTGCCTTTCTTCTCTCCATAACTCAGACAATTTTTTTCCAGCAAATTTTCCTTCTCTTACTGTACAATCTCCATTGGGATGTGCGGCAATTCCCCAGCATTCTCCAATATCATCTCCCATTACAGAATATCCAAAGGTTTCTTTCAAACGCCTGCCTCCCCAGATATTATGGGTAAACACTGGATTAAAAAAAAGAATTTCCTTTCCCTCTTTTTTTCCCTGGTCTCCATTCAAACATACTTCTCTGCTCTGGCCCTCTCTAGTTGGACACCCTGGTCTGGATTTCTTTCGCTCTTCGGAACACATAGCTTAGTTCTCCTGCTCCAAAATATCTGCAATCCGCTCACATGCATGTCCATCTCCATAAGGGTTATTGGCTTTTGACATAGATGTATAAATTTCTTCTTTTTCCAAAAGATCTTTAAAATTCTGATAAATCGTCTCTTCCTCTGTACCTACCAGTTTTAAGGTTCCTGCCTCTACTCCTTCTGGACGTTCCGTTGTATCACGCATAACAAGAACTGGTTTTCCAAGAGACGGCGCTTCCTCTTGAATTCCACCAGAATCTGTAAGAATCAAATGAGCCCGCGCCATCAGATTATGACAATCCAGTACTTCCACCGGCTCTATCATATGAATGCGGTCCAAACCTTTTAATTCTTCCTCTGCCGTTTTTCTAACCACAGGGTTCATATGGATAGGATATAATGCTTTCACATCTGGATGTTCTTCCATGACACGTCGTATCGCACGGAACATATGATGCATAGGTTCCCCTAAATTTTCTCTCCTATGAGCTGTAATAAAGATTAACCGGCTGTCCTTCGCCCATTCTAATTCTTTATGACTGTAATCATCGCGGACCGTTGTTTTTAAAGCATCAATTACTGTATTGCCGGTCACCCAAATATTTTTTTCATTTTTCCCTTCTTTTATCAGATTCTCTTTTGATTTTATTGTGGGAGCAAAATGATACTGAGCAATAATAGATACCGCCTGACGATTAAATTCTTCTGGATATGGAGCATAAATATTATATGTACGCAGCCCTGCTTCCACATGCCCCACCGGAATCTGCAGATAAAAGCAGGCCATGGCTGTTGCAAAAGTTGTAGAGGTGTCCCCATGAACCAGCACTACATCTGGTTTTGCTTCTTTCAAAACATTTTTGATCTGGCTTAAGATGCTTGCAGTAATATCAAACAAGGTCTGTTCCTGTTTCATAATAGACAGATCATAATCTGGAGTGACAGAAAAGGTTTTCAATACCTGGTCCAGCATTTGACGATGCTGTCCAGTAACGCATACAACGGTCTTCAGATTTTTTCTGGTTTTCAATTCCTTCGCAAGAGGACACATTTTTATTGCTTCTGGCCTTGTGCCAAACACCAGCATAATCGTCTTCATCATCTAAAATCTCCTTAAAATATTTTTATGTAAATCTTTCAATTACCTTCAGAAATCCAGCAAGAATCACGGTATTGATAATCTCTCGGCATGTTGCAGCGCTTTACGACATCCAACAAGGTAGCCATCCACAAAGTAGTAATTCAAGTTATAGGCAAGACACTGAGACTTGTCCTTCTCAAAAAATAGAAACAATTCCGTTTCATCCGGTTCTGCTAAAGATTTTTCCAGTTCCTGTTCAATAACGCCGCCAAGGGATCTGGGAAAATAAAATTGATTTACGGTTTTTCCATTCCTAAGGGCCCAATCCGTAAAAGCATATAATTCGTCAAGGGAGGGCTGCTGCACAAACAAAATATGCTTAATTTCCTCTTCCCCCCCCTTGTGAAAATTGACTCCAAAACTCTGTATTTTTCAAAAACTGATTTTCATATATAACTCTCCTGTCAAATGTTCTATTTTTTTCTGCCAACACAGGAGAGATATCACATACCTGAATAAAAATACACACTAGCAAGATTCCCACAGACATTTTCCTGGAAAAGGTTTTTGATAATACAATACTAGAGCACAGCATGAGAAGATAAACTACCACCCACACAAACCTTCCAGATGATCGAAATACAGACCAGTATTGGATCATTTTTTCTGGTAATGGAAAAGTAAAAAGCACTCTATTTCCCATAGTAACAACCGGAGAAAGAGCGAATACAAATGTCATCATAAACAGCACCGTTATTGCTGCAGCTTTGCAACTATATCGTTTTAGAACTTCTCTGATCTTCCATTTTTCCATCACTGATACAAGGACAAGAATCAACAGCAGCATACAACCGGCTCCTAAATATGCAAATCCCTCATACTGTCCATCTCCATACAAAGCCCTGTCCCGATAAATACGAGACCATCCTTGAGGATTCAAAAGTCCATTCAGGTTAAGACTATATCTTCCCAAGCCATCTGCTTCTGCTGAAAATCCAGAAGAAAATCCTCCCAGAATTCCTACTGTTATTCCAGAAGAAACCAAATATGTCAGCAACACCCCTGCACTCCTTTTCATTCTTTTGCAGGCCATGATGTCAGTAATGCAGTACCCTGCCAAAATCATTCCGCACATCATCAAAAAGCAAATATGAATCGAGGAAGCAAGAACCCCTGTTAGAAACCAGATGCAATAAATCTTTTTATTGTCAAAATATTTTTCACATGCAAATACCGTTTCTAAAGCAAGCAGCAGAACCCACTGTCCTGCCAATGCAGTATGCAGATACATTCTCCAAATCATGACAGGTGCCAATGCAAATAGAACACTGGATAATATCAATATCCATCTATTCTCTGTAAAATGACGGATAATTCTTGCAGATAAAATCCCCTGCAGCACAAAACACAGCAACCCCCACAATCCAAAATACTGAAATTCCTCTGGCAAAACAGGAGACAATAATTTAAATAAAACTGCAAAACAGGGGATCGAGTCTGTAAAAATAATGGACGTGTTATTGGGATATGCAAGATAATCTGTATCTCCAATAGGAAATGTCCAGGGACTGGCCTGGTATGCCTTCCAGCCCAGATAATGCTGAGACAGATCTCCCCCCTCCAACAGCCAATCTGTATAAGTCGGATTCAGAACCTGCAAGCCATAGATAGAACAAAAAATAAAAATCATCAAGAGAGAAATCATTGCATAAACATGGAAAACAGGTATGGGAATAGATGTTACTTGCACAAATTTTTCTCTTACACCCATGGTCTCTTTTATTTCCGGATTCATATTCTCCTCTCCCTGCCTCCCTCACAACAATCTCTGTCAAAGGTTCCTATAAAAAACCCTTGGGTTATGAACCTAAAAAACCTGAAACTTTTTGAAACCCTTTCATCAGCCTTTGAAACATAATTGCTGTGATAATTGTGATAAAAATTACCATCAAAACATAAACTGTGTCGGACTTTATATAGAGCAGGCTGCTTCTTAACATTTGATAGGCCAGCTCATGCAGCAGATAAATTTCAAAAGAAATCTTTCCTAAAAATATCCAAAACCGGTTCACTACCATAATTTTGCGTTGCAAAATAAAGACCATCAATGGAAAAACCGCAGAAGCACACAGACAGGCAGCGATGGAAATAGCCGCATTGCCAACATATCTGGCATTCAAAATTCTTGCCCCATAAGATAGAACAAAAATGGTGGCTGCCAAAATCAAAACTACCCTTTGAAACAATTTATCACTGCGTTTTCTCAGACTGCAATTCTCACTCCACTGATAGAGCATTCCAGTGAGAAAAGCATAACTGGAATAATACCACCAGGCCCCCAGACCCGCAAAATAAGCAAGTACGATAAACAATGTCACCAGACAAAAACAGCAGAAAATTCCTCTTCCAATCTGATCACAGAACTTCCGAAAGGAAATAAAAAATATCAGGCAAAACAGCAGAAGGGTCAGCACAAACCAGGAATTTGTAATCACCAAATAGCCATTTTCCCTCACATGAACCGTCTCATATAGTTTCTGCCAGCCGCCGGTGATAAGGTACCATAGGGCATACAGACCGCTGGCCGCCAGCCATGGAAGGAAAACATTGTGCAAACGTTTCTGCCAGAACATATGTAGATAGTTCTCCCCCCCCCTTGAGATTTTTTCAATTTTGTCAACATTCCATATCCAGAAATGAAGAAAAACACTCCGGTAGACAAATATCCTGTCTGACCGATAATTTTAAACAGAATTCCAGATTCTATTTGCTGTGACAAATGAAACAAAACGATCATGATTGCAAAGATTCCCTTATTTCCATCCATAATTTTTTTTGCAATACTCTCTGTCTGATTTTTCTCTGGTATCTCTGATAGTCTTTTGCTATTAATCAAAATGCCTGCCAGAACCAATATTCCAAATAACAAGATGATCATATCTGATGGCATCATTCTTCACCTTCCAACTTAAATTTCTGTTTATCCTGAGTCGATATTTCTGCTCCCAGTTGTATTTCAATCAGGGTAAGTACGCTGTCTGCCATGATTGTATGTCTGTCTTCTGCCTGCATCAGGATCACATCTCCTGATTTCACCCTTCGCTCTGCGCCCTCTACGATCGTTCTTCCCGTTCCGTTTATGACTACCCACACCTCGTCCCTGTTCTTATGACTGTGGTAATTCATCTGCTCTCCTGGATTTAAGGTAATCTTCACCGTCAAAGCGTCCTCTGCCACATCAATCACTTTATAAAGACCCCAGCTTTTCTCTGCAAACATAATCTGCTGACTGATGGAATCCACATATGGTTTAATAAAACTTGACTGCGCTTTATCTGAGATCAAGATCCCCTCTGAACTGGCTCCTATAACAATATCTTTCAGCCCCATTGCCAGAACTGGAACATCCATCTCATTAACCACATGAACATTCTCACAGCTCTCATCCATAATCACCTTTCCAATCGCAGGTTCTTCCATGGCTTCGCTTAAAGTATTCCAGGTTCCAAGATCTTTCCACTGTCCCTGAAAACGCATCGCCTGTATGTTTTTTTCTTTTTCTGCCACAGCATAGTCAAATGAGATTCGCGGCAGGGATTCATATCTCTCAAACAAATCCTGATAATTGACGTAATCCATTAATTCATGAGATTTATCCAAAAGATATTTCAGCTGAAAAGCAAATACCCCGCTGTTCCACAATGCCCCTTGCCGGATATATGTCTCTGCTGTTTTTCTATCTGGTTTCTCCTTAAAGGTTTCCACCTTACTAAAGCTCTGATTATCTGTAGGAATAATATAGCCATATTTCTCAGAAGGATATGTAGGTTCAATTCCCATCAGCACAAGATTTGCCTGGCCTGTTTCGGCCTGATGGCTCAATTCCTGCACTGCCTGAAAGTAATCTTCATTTACATAAGGATCCACGGGACATACCACAATTGCCTCATGTTCCTGGATTCCTTTTACATCATGAAGATAGGAGGCAGCCAACGCGATAGCTGGAAAAGTATCTCTCCTGCAGGGTTCCACTGAAATTCCCACTTCCTCTCCCAATTGGTTATGAATCGCGGAAACCTGTGTTTTACTGGTTGCAATTGTAATTACCGCATCTGCATCCATGTTTTTGATCTGCCGATATACACGCTGAACCATAGATTCATAGGAACCATCTAGATTCTTAAAAATTTTTATAAATTGTTTTGATCTGATATCATTGGATAATGGCCACAATCTTTTTCCGGAACCACCGGATAGTAATACAATATTCATAACAAATTTCCTCTAATTCAATTCCTGCTGATGATCCAGGTAATACTGAATGGTATTCTTGATTCCCTCGCAAAAGCTTGTTCTGGCTTTAAACCCAAATTCCTCATAAGCTCTGGTGACATCCAGCAGTCTTCGCTGCTGTCCTCCAAGTCCATTATCCAGGTAAGTAAAATCCCCCTCATAATGCAAGGATTCCTTAATCATATCCGCAAGTTCCCGAATGGTAATCTCCTGTCCTGATCCAATGTTTACCGGATCACTTCCTTCATATAATTCTGCTGCCAGCGCAATAGCTTCCGCTGCATCTTCTACATATACGAATTCACGGCTTTCATATCCGGTACCCCAGACATCCACATTTTTTTCCTGATGATCCAGGGCATATACGATCTTCCGAATCAATGCAGGAATCACATGAGAATTTTTAATGTCAAAATCATCTCTGGGACCATATAGGTTTACAGGGAGCAGATGAATAAAGTGAAATCCATATTGTTTCTGATAAGCGCTGCACTGAGCCAGCATCATCCGCTTCGTTAACCCATAGGCATCATTCGTCTCCACCGGATACCCATTCCAGAGTTCACTTTCCTGAAAAGGCACCGGTGTAACCGCCGGATATTCACAGACACTTCCCACACCTACAAATTTATCTACCCCCTGCAGACAGGATTCATGAACCATATTTAGATTGATCAATGCATTATTATAAAACTGAGTGCCGGGATGGGTACTGCTGTACCCAATACCGCCGATATCTGCCGCCGCATGAATCACCAGATCTGTCTTTGAAAAATCAGAAAATAATTGCTTCACTGCCTCTGAATCTTTTAGATCATAGTCTTTACTGCGTGGAACAAAAACTTCATTTTCATTTTTCAGCAGATCCACAACATGACTGCCTAAAAATCCTGCTCCCCCTGTTACAATAATCCTCTTTTCTTCTAGCATCCCTTTTCCTCCTGTTTTCAGAGATATTTCATTTTTAATTCTCAAACTCCGCTTTCCCGTCTTTTTGAACTTCCTTCTATACGCTTTTTATTTTTCCATTGCTGCTTTTTTCATATCATGCTTTACCATAATCTCCACCAACTCTTTAAAGGTTGTTTTTTCAGGGTTCCAGCCAAGCTCTGTTTTTGCTTTCGTAGGATCTCCCAGAAGATTTACCACATCTGTAGGACGATAGAACTCAGGGCTCACTTCGATCAGAACCTTTCCGGTTGCCTGGTCAATGCCTTTCTCCTCTATTCCCTCTCCTATCCAGGTAATCTCAATACCTGCATAGTGAAAGGCCAAAGCTGCAAATTCTCTGACCGAGTGCTGTACGCCAGTTGCAATCACAAAATCTTTCGGCTGCTCATGTTGCAGAATCAGCCACATACATTCTACATAGTCTTTCGCATATCCCCAGTCCCTCAAACTGCTCAGATTTCCCAGATACAATTTTTCTTGTTTTCCTTGTGCAATGCGGGCTGCAGCCAGAGAAATCTTACGGGTCACAAAAGTTTCTCCCCTCCGTTCTGATTCATGATTAAATAAAATACCAGAACAGCAGAACATGCCATAGGCTTCCCGATACTCTTTTGTAATCCAAAAACCATACTGTTTTGCCACTGCATAAGGACTGTAAGGATGAAAGGGCGTAGTCTCCTTTTGGGGCACCTCTTCCACCTTTCCATACAGCTCCGAGGTAGATGCCTGATAAATCTTACAGGTCTTTGTAAGACCGCATAACCGCACTGCTTCTAAAAGGCGCAGCACACCGGTTGCCACGATATCTGCAGTATACTCTGGTACATCAAAAGACACCTGTACATGAGACTGGGCCGCTAAGTTATAGATCTCATCTGGTCTCACCATTCCGATAATCTTTACAAGACTGATGGAATCTCCCAAATCTCCATAATGTAAATAAAAATCAGGATGATTTTCCAAATGAGCAATTCGTTCCCTGTAATCTACCGAAGACCGCCGGATCATGCCATGCACCTCATATCCCTTTTCCAAAAGAAACTCTGAGAGATAAGAACCGTCCTGGCCGGTTACTCCTGTAATAAAAGCCTTTTTCTTCATAATCTGTTCCTCACTAAAAATGATTTTCAATTTCTAACCAGTAACCTTTGGGTGCGCAAACAATCTTTTTTTCCCGGTCGCTCAGGTAATAGCCCCACCAGCTAAAAGAACTGATAGGCACCACATTATGCTGGCAGTACATCATAAGCTGCATATCCCGAAAACTGTTTGTCCCTGTATTCCAATCTACAAATATGATCTCATCCTTTTGATCTAAACCAAGTTCTGCAAGATTGTCCCTGCACCAGCTCAAATCATCTGAAAATATGTAAAAGACCGTCTTACGTTCTGCATGTTCTTTAATAAAATGGACAGATTTCTCAAAAAACCCATTTTGGAACAATTTTTTATTATCCATCATATGATCTGTTCTTCTGATGTGAAGGGCCACCGACTCCTCTGACGCCATCTTCTGAGAAATTTCCAGATTCATCTGATCCTCAAATGGTGGAAAAACAAAAGTTTTCTTGATTAAACTCTTATATTTTGCAAAAAGTTCGTCTGAATTATTGAAGTATTCATCGAAGTATGCATTTTCATCACTCAGCATATGTTCCATAGATAGGCTGCGGAATACGCCAAGAGTATTCTGCAAAAACAAAAATTTCTGTCTTAGTTTTCTTTTTGTCGTCTTTACCGGACGCCCAGATGGATAGTTGCTTTTTGTGCCGAGAAAATAGTATGCTGTATCCCCCTGCTCTGTCAGATATTCAATACAAACATCAATATAAGATTTCTTTTTCTCTATGATTTTTGACAATTGCTCTTTTCTAAGCCGATCCTTTATATCCGGCTCATTGATTCCAAACAGTTTATCTAATTCGTACCCATTCCAACTGTCTCGCTGTAGAAAAAAAGTAGTATCAATCAGACACTCCTGATCTGTTTCCTCCTGCAAAGCTAAGTAAAATGCATATTTAAACATCTGACTTCCAAGACCGCCGATTAGCGCAACAACTTTCATATGTATCCTCCTGTTTTGTATGACATCTGTATTCCATTTCTATTGTATTTGTATTACATCTGCTTTCCCCTTGCCAGATTCCAAATTCCCGTTAACCCCTGTCTCCACATCTCTCCTTCTTTCAGACAGAGTTCTTTGTGCACGAACCAAGGCCAATACCATGCGCCAAACACAACCTGGCTTAAGATCTGACCCCAGACAATGCCATATGCTCCCATACGAAAATATCCTGCAAACAAACTGGAAAATATAACGCACAGCACTGCCGCTATGACAAACGACCTGCTGTAGAACAATCTGTTTGTAGTTGATATATAAGAGCAATAAGAATTTCTCAGGTAGAGAATAAAAAAATACAGACACACCAACAGCAATAATTTAAGGTCAAGAATATAGGATGGTTTTAAAATCCTGATAACAGGAACTCCAACCAAAACCAATCCTGCTGTCATCGCAAAAAAAAGCAAAATATAAGACGTAACGATCGTGGACAGATAATAACGCTGCGCTTTCTCATTACGCTCTGCAAAAGCAGACTGCAATGCAGGTTGATATACTGTTAAAAGAATCATGGATACCGTGGCGATGGCAGTTGCAAGCTGCACACACAGAGACAGTATTCCCGTATCGGTCAGTGAGAGGCAGAGAGAGGCAATAATCGTAGTTGCCTGTCCCACAAGATAATTGGCCATCGTTACCAAACCATCCCGCCAAGTATTCGGCCAGAGATTCTGCAGCAATTCTTTCACTTCTATCCACTGTATTTTCTCCTGTACATTCTGTATCCCTGCCCTAATTCCTTTGTAACTAAAAAATTTATGTTTGGCTATGATCCGAAAAAGGAAGCCATATAACAAATATGCAAGGGCAATTCCATATAAACCAAATCCCAGAATCAGCGATACCACCGATAAAAGAATCTGCACTGCCCTTGAACAAATGGTAGCAATATTTACATCTGCAACTGCTCCCACCCCTCTCAGAAAGACGGAATAGTATCCAAACAAAATATTCAAAAAAATAGAGAAGGCGTAGATAAGCCATGGGATGAGATAACGATATCCATGGGCTGTTTTTGAGAGATATAAAATATAAGCAGATCCAGCCAAGATGGAGATTACAAGTGCTGCCAAAGAAAGCATCAGGTAAATGATCTTGCAGGTCTTAATCAACTGCTTCATTAAAACAAAATTGGGTTCTTCTGTTCTTTTCTCCCCTGCCCCCACCGCTCTGATTTCATCTACACCTGAAAATGCATAAGCCATACTCCTGGCCACAGAAGGGCTGAAGCCAAAGTCAATCAAAGCAGCGATTCCTGCCAGACTGGTAAAGATATAATATATGGCAATATCATCCTCTGTCAGATAGATCAATATAAATGGCAGGATCATCAAATTCGCTCCCATAGCCAATATGGTTCCAATCAAATTCCAAACTGCATCTTTTCGCTTTACTGTTATCTTCAAAATACCACCTCTAGACTACTCGATTACCTCATGTTTCATTTCACTGGTATACAAACCGTATAACAAAGCCAGACATCCAAAAGTACTGACTGTAAAAGAGTATCCACAAAACATAAAAAACCAATAGGCTCCGATTAGAATCCATATATTCCGTTCTCTGAAAAATAAAGAAACTGCATCTTTTAAAAATACAGCCATAAACAGAATTCCCATCACTCCATACATCAAAATATAAGAAACAATTTCATGTAATGCATAGAAGATCCCATGGGCCCATTCTGCATCACTGCAGAATCCATCGTTACTGGCCAAATGAGTATAAAAATATCCGGTATGGTCTTGAATCGAACCAAGATATCCTTTTCCTGTAAGAATCAGCCAAGGTTTTTCCGCAAATTCCAGAAACATATCACGGAACTCTTCTACTCTGACACGAGGAGAGGCTGACAGATTTTGCAGCCAATCAGCATCGAACACATTTAATAAAAGTTTTACATCATTAAATTTTGCCGCAAACAATGGATTCTGGGAAATATAGGTTAAAATAAAAGAAACTGCCGGTATTAGAAAAATAAGAGCCAGCAGTGTGAACAACTTCATAAAGAAACTGCCTTCCCGCATACCCAGATACCAAAACAGCAGACTACATATTGCAGCCATCAAAATAAGTTTCCCATTAGAATTAAAAAGAACTGCCAGCGTAGACCCAATTGCTCCAATCACAACGGTCATCCGCGGGTATATCA
This sequence comes from Lachnospiraceae bacterium, assembly GCA_022792535.1. Lineage (GTDB taxonomy): Bacteria > Bacillota > Clostridia > Lachnospirales > Lachnospiraceae > Petralouisia. The sequence continues at coordinate 9,158 of JAAWBG010000020.1, read as the reverse complement.
CTTCTTTTCGATAAAAATACAGTAAAATCAAAAATGGAACCAAAAAGTTCAGAATAGAGATCTGCATGGTAACTAACGCTCCATAAGAACCACGAATACCGGAAACAAGAGAAGTCAGCATCTGGAAAACGTTTGCCCAAAGAGTTGCCTGTAACGCCAAACCAATTTTATATATAGAATAATCCCGTTCTCTGACAAGAATCGCAAATGCCAAAATAAATGCCATTGGCAGAAAAATCATAGAATATGCTTTCTCAAGATACAGAAAGAACACATTTCCTAACACAGTAATATTGTTATCATTGGCCAGAATCAGCATCAAGCCTACCACTGCGGCAACGATATTGATGGCAATCAACCCCAGAGAAAAACAGGAGGCTTTATTCAGTTTGACCTTGGAAATTTTTCTCAGATGAAAGACAGCCCAGATAAAAACTGGCAATAATAAAATAATTCCTAAATTGATTCCATATATTCTAGTGTTTTTTAAACTGTAAAAAGTATCTTCTCCGGTAAATGTTGTATACTCTAAGCAATTACACATAAAAATTGCAAAATAAGCCACATAATCAGCAACTTTTCCACGCATAAACTGAACCATCAGCCATCCTATCTCTATCCCAATCAATCCCAGACTGTATATTCTGTGAAAGCAAAACAACACGTTGCAGGCCGACACGATACAGGCTATGATTAAATATTCCCAAAATACTTTTTTCCGCTCAGATGTCTGCATTCCATCCTCCGTTTTATCTGCTCTATCTAATTAAAATATTGTTTTTCATCCCAGGCTTTCTGGTGTTCTACTTTAAAACCTCTCGTTTCATTCCAGGCTTTTTATCATTTCCTGTTGAAAACTTTCTCTCATAGCCTTCTGTATGATTTCATCACTGTGGTCCCTGATAAATTCCTGGAATTCCTTTTTCTTTAAGACCTCTGGTACCTCCTGTGCCTGTCTGATAACATCTTTCAGATTGCGCTCGTTACACAGAAAAAAAATATTTGGATAACGCTTTTTATAATAAGTCAATAACCGAAATTCACTTCCTATAATCGGAATAAAATTTCGCACGGATTCCATAATCACTGCACTGACACGGTACTGATAAGATTTCGGAAAACAAACCAACATTGTTTTTGCTCTCTGGATATAACGTTCATACATTTCCTGATCCAGATTGCCTTTTATGATTTTTAATCCGCCTGCATCATATTCATCCTTCGATGATTTCACAATTATTTTCAAATCACTCTTTCCTATTTCCTGTGTATTTTTCTCGTGCTGTAAGATTCTATGTACCATCTCTGAATCATTGCTGTTGCTTAGTCCTACGCAGTCATATTCTTCCAACGTCTCACCTTTTGGGCCTTCTTTTTCCTCTTCTTTGCTTTCTTCTCTTTCCAAAACTTCTACTGGATGAGGCCAGCAGCAAATCTTTTCTTTCGGAACTTTTAAATCCTGAATCAAATGTGTTCCGATATAAGGTTCCAACACAACATGATGCACTTTATTTTTTATCATCTGAAACAAGAAGCGGAAAAACCATTTTCGTTCCATCTGGTCAAGATTATAATGGTGGATCAAAAACAGTTTCTTCCTATTTAAGATTGCTAAAAACCATACGCTCAGCAGCTCGTACTCACCGGCAATCAGACAATCAATCTGATTCTTTCTGGCAATATGCAATGCCTTTTTATAATTCTTCAGCGTGACTCCCAGCAGTTTTAGATGAGGCAATCGGCTTCTTTTCGAATCCACTCCATTTTCTATATAAACAACCTGTTCTTCTTTGTGAGAAAACCAATAAGGAGGCGTCATCACTATCACTTCTGAGACAGCCGCTAAATTCGAAATTATTTTTTGATCAAAATATTTATGCCCCCGCTGATACACCCCTGAAAAATATAAAGTTTTCATATGCTGATTACTCCGTAGGATACCTGGAAGATAACCTTGACAAGATACTATTTTTTAATTGTTCATTATTGCTTTCCACTGTTTTTACTTTTGCAAAGTCTCTGGCATTTTCCTGATAAAATTCATAATTGGCAAGTACTTTATTGATGCCTTCTGCATACAAATCATCTGCCTCTCCCACTCCATTTACCTCACACATCCTTTTTAAAGGCGGATTGGTTGTTGTCACAACGGGAATGCCCTCAAAAATAAACTCAAATAATTTCCCAGATGCACAATATTTATTATTAAAATCATCCTGATTATAATTAACGATTCCCACATGAGAATGATTGATCAGATATTTTAATTCATCCTGTTTCAAACGGCCTAAAATTTCAACATTGGTCAATCCTTTCTCCTTCATAATATCCCGTATCCGCTTTTCATCTGCCGGTATGCTGTCTCCAACTAAAAATAATCTGCATTTTTCCTTGACACGGTCAAAATTAGATACTAAAACATCATTTTTTCGGATCATATTACACCCGGCAGTAGCCACAATCCTGTATTCCCCTTCTTTTATGTATGGTTCAAATTTCTCTCCCAGAATGTCTTCCTCTATTTCCTGAGAAGACTCCAATCCCCGGATATTTTCAAAGACAAGCGGCTGTTCTGCCAAATGATATCTTTGTTGCATGATTTCCGCCCGTTCCTGATTAGCGCTGATCACGATATCTGCCTTTTTTATACAGGGCTTTTCAATATAGCAGCCAATCTTACTGGATATTTTTGAAACATCATTGGAAAAATATAGTTCCCGGCAATCCAAAACCATGATTTTTGTCTTCGTGAGCCAGCGAATAATTCTTCCTGGCAGAATAGCCTTTCGGTTATCCAGCACAATCATATCTGTGTCCTTAAATTTTAGCCCGTATTTTACTGCTTCTATCATATATCTGATATAATTGCCTCCTGGAAAGATACCTTGATTTTCTAATTTACTTTCCGACGAGGCAGAATAAAAATGAAGATTTCCAATGCGTTCAAAGACATTTATTAGTTCCCGCAGTCTTCCATCATAGTCATAATCTCCATAAGAAATTAGTAATATATTCATTCTTTTTTCTCCACGTAATCTCTAAATTCTCTGTAATCTCTAATGTAATCTTCCGCCTTATAGTAATCCGAGGCTGCCACACAGAGGACAGAATCTTTTTGGAGCCATAACATTTCTCTCCAGACAGGCCGCTCAATCAGCACGCCAATCGATGGGTCAGAAAGTTCTATTTCCTCTCGTCTCTTTCCATTATCCAAAACCAGCTGAATCCTTCCATAAGGGCAAAAAAGAAGCTGTTTCAATTCTTTGTGGGCGTGAAATCCCCGCCTCATCCCCTCTGGTACTTTTGAAATATAGTAGATACGTTTGATATCAAAAGGAATATTGCGCTGTCCTTCAAAGAAAGATAATTCTCCGGCACCAAGAGTCGGTATGGTCTTAATATGGATCACGCTGCAATCAGAAACAGACGTCCTGTGTTCAAAATCATCTCCTTTTAACACGGAATACCATTTTAGCTCTCTTGCATCTTTATATCGCTTTTGTATATTATCTGGAATGTCCAAAGCCTCATGAAAATTATGTTTGTCATAAAAGCGGATTGCCCGCTTGTTTTTCCTAGACACACACCAATAGACACTTTCTAAATGAAGTTCTTGAAATGCTTTCTCGATGATTGCTTTCATTCCATACCAGGCATATCCACACCCCATAGCGCTTTTTCGAACAGCAATGGCAAATTCTGCATTTCCATTTTCCCGGTCTATGTATTTTAAAGATACTGTACCCATATATTCATCCAGTTCTGATACAATAGCCAAATTCTTGTCTTTCGTATCATTCCAGCTGGATCGGATAAAAGATTTGGTGTCATCTAATGTTTTTTCTGAAAAATTCTTTTGTAAATTATGCACTACAGTATCATCATGCATCCATTCCAGCATATAGGGTGCATCTTCCATCTTGAGTTCTCTTAAATACATATCTTTTTCCCGTCATTTATTTGAAATAATTTACAGTATCAATCACATACTGAATCTCATTTTCTGTCATGCCATAATACATGGGCATGCTAAGTTCTGTCTCGCTGATTTCTTCCGCAATGGGCAGTCTGCCCTCTGGAATTCCCAGATCTTCGTAACATTTTTGTCTGTGTATTGGAATTGGGTAATGTTTATTTGTCTTTATTCCTTTTTTTGCAAGATACTCTTCCAATTCATTTCTTCTTTTACAGCGGATTCCGAAAATATGCCAGACTGGTTCCGTTTCTGGAAATACATAAGGAAGTACAATCTCTGAGTGATGTATTTCTTTTAAATATCTGTCTGCAATCCTCTTTCTCTCTGTGTTCATTCTGTCAAGATGCAGAAGTTTTACCTGTAGAAATGCCGCCTGTATTTCATCCAGCCTGGAATTACACCCCTGATAAATATGATGGTATTTATAATCCGAACCATAGTTTCCAAGAGCTCTGATCTTATCCGCCAGTTTTTTATGGCTTGTGACCACTGCGCCGGCGTCTCCCAAAGCTCCCAAATTCTTTCCGGGATAAAAGCTGAAGGCAGCAACATCACCAAAACTTCCTACTTTTTTTTCCTTATATAATGCGCCATGGGCCTGGGCACAATCTTCTATCACATAAAGGCGGTATTTCTTTGCAATCTCCATAACAGGTTCCATGTCACAGGGCTGCCCATAAAGGTGAACCGGCATAATTGCTTTCGTCGCCGAAGTGATCTTCTCTTCTATTTTAGATGGATCTATGTTAAAGGTACGTATATCTGGTTCAACAAATACTGGTACCGCGCCTGCATACGTCACAGCTAAAGCAGTCGCAATATAGGTATTCGAAGGTACGATCACTTCATCGCCTTTCTGAATATCCAGCGCCTTCAGCGACAATGTCAATGCGTCTAAACCATTCCCCGTACCCACACAAAATTCCATATTGCAATATGCTGCAAATGCTTTTTCAAACTTTTGATCTTCTATGCCTTCAATATAATGACTGCGTGTAAAAACTCTATGAAAAGCCTCTTTTAAATCAGGCTCCAGCTCTCGCTCCATAGGAATAAATGTTGCAAATGGTATTTTCATTCAACAGGCTCCTCACTTCTTTTTCCGCTTCATTACGTACTGAATCACTTCACAGAGATGATCCACCAATACTGGCTGATCATAGGCTTCTGCTGTTTTCCTGCTGTTACGTCCCATTGCCTCTAATTCTTCTTTAGGCAGGGCCCGCAATTTACAGACAGCATCCGCAAAATCTTTAGCAGACTGACTCTTTGTCACTAGTCCGCAATGATATCTGGTGATCAGATTGTATCCGAAATGGGCATTGCATATAATTGGTTTTCCACTTGCCAGATAATCAAATAATTTACTCTGGCTGCCACCATAACGCATAAGATCTACTTGTTTATAGGTAAGAAGATTTCCCTGGGAATTTGACAGAAGAAATGGTATCTTTTCTTTCTCAATTCTTCCATAAAATCTGATATTTTTAATCTTATTTTCCACTACATACTCTTCCAAGGCTTTTTGGTCTGGGCCATTTCCATAGATATGGATAAATACATCCTCTATTTTCCGCTGTTCCAATTCTTTGGCTGCATCACAGATCTGTTTTACCTGATTTGCCTGACGGACAGAACCACAATATACAAGATTAAATTTGTTCTTATCCCAGGGAAGCGTCTCCTGTATCTTCTCTCTGTTTTTGTCGCATTCCTGGATATCGCATCCCATATTAATGTGAAAGACTTTGGAAAAGTCTATACGTGAAGCATATTTCCGTTCTTTCAAATATTTTTTTCCGCCTTCCATGGAAAAAATCAGCGCGTCACTTTCCAGATAAGCCTTTTTCTCCAATGCATAGAGCATTTGAACCATAGGATTTTGGGCTGAAAAATCTGCATACTGGATCATACTAGCCGGCCATAAGTCAAGGGTATCTGTGATAACTGGAATATTTTGAAACAATCTGCGCACAAATGGAAACGTATATGCGCCGGATGTCACAATAACATCTGGCCGGGGACTTTTCCGGACATACTGCTTCAAGCCAAAACAAAAGTGCATCATATTCCGGATTCTCTGTATACCATTTCCAGAATATTTTGGGGTCTGTACATAAAAATACCGCAAATTATCACATACCGTCTCTGTTGACCCAGTCTGCTCCACTACGTCAATATCCGTATTATGAACGGTACTTGCGGCGATGATTACTACATGATAGCCCCTTTTTACCAGTTGTCTGCCCCAATTGTGATAGCGGAGCATTGTATTATAAGGCGGCTGCTGAGCATAATGACATATCAACCATATGGTTTTATGTTTTTTCTTATTATGGTTCCTGATTTTATTCATCTTTTCCCTATTCCCCTAAATATCTGTGTAATACATAGAGACTATCATGAACTGTAAACCCTAATTTAATCCACGCCTTCTGCACCGCTACGGTCTCTATCTGTGTTCCAGTCATAACTCCTTCCAACTCCGTATGAGCTTCTAACATCCATCTGATACATTCATGAATCATGCTGGTATACACACCGATGCCTCTATGCTTATCTGACACTGCCGCTAAAACTAAATGTCCATATTTATCATCACTATATGTTTTTCCTGTAAAAAACCCTACCAGTTCCCCACAGTATTCTGCAGCAATCACTTTTTCTGCAAATCCATGGTAAGAATTTTCCATCCACTTTTCATAATATTGATTGCAGAGTTCATTTTCTAAATACATATCAGAATGAAACCGGTCTGTTTTAAAAGAATTCCTGGCAATCTGTTTTAATGCCGGCAGATCTTCTTTCTCGCAATCACGGAGAATACATTGGTGTTGTATCTTTGGCAGTACCTTCTTTTTTGCGTCAAACACATACTCTATCAATGTATCTACTAAATAAAACTGTTCTTGTAACAGGGAATTTAATAAATCTTTCTGTTCCGTTAGAATTTTTATGGCAAGATGCTGATATCCTTTTTGCTTTGCCTCTTTCACCCATGTTTTTATTTCTTCTCTGCTATAAGTATCTTTTTCTAATATTAAATTTCCCATTGTCATCTGAAAAATTTCCGTGTTAAACGCATCTTTTATCAGTTTCATTTGTCTCTCCTTTATTTCGATATACGTTTTCTTTCATAAATACTACTTTTATTGTTTGGAACATGATCCGAAGATCAAGAAAAAATGAAAGATTTTGAGCATAATATACATCTCCTGAAAAACGCTGCTCCAAAGTGGAAGCGTTTCTGTAATAAGCTTGGCTGTATCCAGTGATCCCCGGCAGAACTTTCAATTTCTGTCTCGTTTTTCTTGTATATAAATGCACTGCATCCGGCAGATCTGGCCGAGGTCCGATAAAACTCATCTCGCCTTTCAAAATATTTAAAATCTGCGGTACCTCGTCCAGAGAAGTCTTCCGCAATATTTTTCCTATTTTTGTAACCCGGACGTCTTCTTCTGAATTAAAAGTCGTCCCATCTTCATTTCTCAGATCCGGCGCTCCTACTTTCATGCTGCGGAATTTATACATTTTAAATATTCGGCCTCTTTTACCCAGCCGCTTTCCCCTATAAAACACTGGTCCCGGATCATCAAGCACTATGGCAGGCGCTGTAAATAGAAACAACAATACAGAAAAGGGGAACAATATCAGAGCCAAAATAACATCCAGGATTCGTTTTATATATTTGCAATACATAGGTATCTCCAACTCTATCTCAACTTTTTATTATGCAAATCCCATCAGCATAGGACGAAGTAACGGGTCATGACCACGCCACCAGGCCTATCTATTTTAAGAAGCTTATCATCCGCTCTTTCTGATCGACCACCTGCTTCTGTCTTTGCCAATCTTATGTTCCACGATTTTTCCAAAAATCTCTGTAACATACGCAATCTCTTCATCTGTCAGTCTTGTATGCAGAGGCAGCGTGATCTCATTTTCAAAATACTCATAGGCACAGGGAAAATCCTTTATATCCCATCCCATCTTCTCATATGCTGACATCATAGGCAGGGGCTTATAATGGACGTTTGCCATCACCCCTTGTTCCGCCATCTGAGTGATTATTTCATTTCTTTCCTCTAAGGTAATTCCTGGAATACGGGTTAAATACAGATGTCCAGAAGAAGAAAAATTTTCTCCATAATGTTTTAAATACAGCACACCCAATTTTTCACACACTGCATCATACTTTTCTATCATTTCTTTTCGCCGGGCAAGCATTTGCGGATATCTTTCAAATTGTCCTAAACCTATAGCTGCTGTGATATCTGTCATGTTGCATTTATACCAAGGTTCCACAATATCATATTCCCAGGAACCAAGCTGCGTTTTTGCCAATGCATCCTTGCTCTGCCCATGGAGCGAGTAAAGCTGATACTTTTGATATAATTCCTCATTATCAATTCCAGGTATGCTGCACCAGGCAGCCGCCCCTCCTTCTGCTGTTGTAAAATTTTTTACTGCATGAAAAGAAAAGGAAGTAAAATCGGCAATCTCCCCAGCCATCTTTCCATTTCGGGAAGCTCCCATTCCATGCGCGCAGTCTGATAAAACTGCAATTCTTCCCAATTGTTCCTGTATCGTTCCTTTTGCATGAAATAAGCTCTTTTTTCTCTCTACTATTTCAAAAATTCGATCATAATCGGCTATAACCCCGCCTAAATCTACTGCTACCACTGCTTTTGTTTTTGTTGTAATAGCAGCCTCCATTTTGTCGTAATCCATTTCAGGGCTGCCGCTTTTAGAATCCACAAACACAACATCTGCCCCTACATGGACCACTGCTGATGCTGTAGCCGAATAAGTATAGGCCGGAACAATCACTTCATCTCCTGGTCCAATTCCAAGAATTCTCAGGTTCAATTCTTCCGCCGCTGTTCCAGAATTTAGGCATACCATCTTATCAACATGGCAAAATTCCCCTAACCTTCGTTCCAGCTCTTTCGTTTTAGGACCAGTGGTAATCCACCCAGATTTCAAAACCTTCACAACTTCCTGGATTTCCAGCTCTGAAATGTCTGGCGGGCTGAAAGAAATCATTCTTTTTTTATTTATGTCAACATTCATATCCTTTTCCTTCGTTTTGATATCATCAGAAACTTACAAAAGTATTTTTCCTTCAAAATTCAAAAAAAGCACTAATTTAAAGCCAACCCACTTCATCCTGCCAACTAGT
>JAAWBG010000091.1 GCA_022792535.1 Lachnospiraceae bacterium | reverse complement strand
AGCGATGAAAAAGGCGCTTATTGACGTGGTAACAGCGAATGCATACAGGGAGGACTTATCGGTGCGCCAGACCCTGTTTGTGGACGGGACAGGCTCCTGGGGGTCAGAAGGGCCGGTGGAAATGTTTGTGGCTCCGATCCCCCGGAGGAAGACCAGTGCAGAATACAACAAGAAAGGGTTAAACTGCTGCATTGCATCCTGGCGGAGGATCAGTGATGAAAATTTGTCTCCCCGGATCAAATGCGGGGCTAATTACATGAACAGCCGGGCAGGGCAGAGGGAGGCTCTGCGGAATGGATATGACACCTGCATTTTTCTAAATGAAGCCGGCAAGGTGTCAGAAGGACCGGGCTCCTGTTTGTTCTTGGTCAGGGATGGAATCCTGGCCACGCCGCAGCTTACGGACAGCGTATTAGAGAGCATTACCAGGGATGCGGTGCTGAAGCTGGCTGAAGCAGAGGGAATCAAAACCATGGAGCGGACCATAGACCGGACGGAGCTGTATACCTGTGAGGAGGCCTTTTTATGCGGGTCGGCTATGGAAATCACGCCGGTTATAAGCATTGACCGGCATACAGTGGGAACAGGGGAAACCGGAAGGATAATGGAGAGGCTTCACCGGGCTTATCTGGAGGCCGCCTGCGGGCGGAAAGATGGGTTTGAAGAATGGACCACGGCAGTCTATTAAGGAGAATTGTTTATTATGGAAAACTATAGCGTTTTAATGACTATATATAAAAATGATAATCCTAAATATGTAGAAGCTGCTATTGACAGTATGTTAAATCAAACTGTCCGAACAAATGATTTTGTGATCATATGTGATGGTGCATTGACAAGTACATTAGACAAGTTAATAGAACAATATGTTGTTGAAAATAAAAAGCTATTCCATATAGTGCATTTAAAAGAAAATGCCGGTTTGGGCGCTGCATTAAGAAAGGGCGTCCCTTTATGTAAAAATGAATATATAGCCCGGATGGATGATGATGATATTGCGGATAAACGACGGTGCGAATTAGAACTGAAAAAATTTGAAAACCAACCAGAGTTATCAATTGTTGGTTCTTATATGAATGAGTTTGAGCATGATATTAACATTCCGATTAGAGTCAAAAAAGTCCCACAGACATATGGTGAAGTATTATATTTTTCCAAAAGAAGAAATCCCTTTAACCACTCCACAGTTATGTTTAAGAAAGATGATGTAATAGCAGCCGGAAATTACCGAAGAATGCGCACGAATCAGGATGTTGAACTTTGGGTTAGAATGCTCAATTGCGGATATTTCGGAGAAAATATCACAATTCCATTAGTAAATTTCAGATTTGATAAAAGTACATATGACAGAAGAAAAGATTGGAAAAATATTATTTTACTTATAAAAGTATGGCATGTTTTTTATCTAAAAAAATATTGTTCTTTTTTTGATTTTTTCTATGTACTGTTTATGCAATTGGCAATTTATGTTATGCCTGCAAAAGTTGTTCGATGGTGTTATGACCATTTGCGGTAAAAGTTAAAATATGAAAATATATTCAATGGTGAAAATATGAAAGAAAAATTGACAATATTATTTTGTACCTGCGATGCATATGAAGATTTATGGTTTCCCTTTTTTACCTTGCTGAAAAAGAATTGGGAACACTGCCCTTATCAAATTGTGATCAATACAGAAAGCAAGAACTATCAATTTGAAGGATTAAATATCAAAACCATCAATTGTGAAAAGACAGTGTCTTACGGACAAAGAATGCTCCATGTGTTACATCAGATAGAGACAGAGTACATTTTGATCATGCTGGATGATTTTTTTATTCGAAGAGAGGTAAATCAAAAAGAAATCGAAAAAATTATTTGTTGGATGGATCAGGACTCGAAAATTGCAAGTTTTACTTTTGGCGGAAATACATCTTGGAGCAAAAAATCAAAACGATATGATGGATATTTTAAAATGAACCGGATCAGGCCTTATAAACTTGTGCTGCAGGCAGGAGTTTGGAGAACGGAAACCTTTCAGCATTACTGGGATGAAAGTGACGATCCATGGACCTGGGAATTGTTTGTAAATTATTTGACTTTTAGAGAAAACTACAAGTTTTATACGGTTGCATCCCATGAAAAGGCCCCCATTACTTATGGTTATAAAGGTGGCGAATATGGAGCGATGGGCGTATACAGAGGAAAATGGGTAAAAGATGATGTGGAACCTCTGTTTCAGGCGAATAACATCCAGATTGACTATAATATACGGGGCGTGTATTCCCCGCAGGAAGAACAGAAAAGGTATTCAGCCTCTCTCCGGTTACTGAAATATTCCATAAAAAGAATTGGATGGAAAGAAACCTGCCGGATTATATTCTATGAGATCTGCAGGAGAATCAACAGAAACCTGCCGGGAAGTCATGCGGAATATCTGGCTGATAAATTCAACATAGATTGATCCATAAAATTTAAGAAAGGGATATCGTATTGAAATGATGTTAAAGGAGAAATCTGAAATAATATGACAAACTATTTGATTCTCATATGTATAACTGCAGTTGTGATCAGTCTCATAAAAGAAGGTAACCTATACAATCCGACCTTTGTGTTTTCTATAATATGGGGATTGATTTTTTTGATCTACAAATATAATCCATACGATATTTCAGAAGCATCCAATGATACGCTGCTATGCTTTTTCATTGGAATCGGGTGCTTTCTAATTGGAACGCTGCTTTTGGGGAACATAGAATATACTCAAAACAGCTGCCATTACGTTAGAAGGAAAAAGGGGATTCAAAACAGAAGTTATATTGATAATTACTATGGAAATAGAAAAGCCATTGTAATAATGCAAATGATAGGCGCAACCATATTTGCATACTTAGGAAGTCATGGTGTCCTTTCCATTTTGTCAGGAAACTCTATTTCCTATATTAGGTATTATTTAAGACTGCAGATTTTGGATTCCAGAATCAATGGAATGCTGATCACTTATATTGCAGAGCCAATTCTCTATTTTTCCCTTACCTACAGCGCAGCCAAAATTGGAATACATGCTTTTGACAAATATACTGCTATTTCATTGTTTCTATCTATTTTTATGCTGATTATGGAGTTGCTTACCACCGGTGGCAGAATGGGAATTTTATATACCATGGTATGTGTTTTTATCAGCGCTGTTACTTATCAAAAATACTCATGGGACAATCATAAAAAATCACATATATTTATCTTAGCAGGCATACTGCTGTTAGGTGGTATCTATGCCATGTATGGAATCGCATTAGAACGAGGAGACAATACTTTTGTAAACACTGTTGTATATCTATATGGTCCAGTGGGCTGCTTTGAAAACTATAAAAGCACTTTTTTAGAAAATGGTTACTCTTTTACCTGGGGGCTGTTATCCACACAGGGATTTACAAGACCCATTTTAAAGCTTTTTGGCCTTTCAAACTGCAGCTTTGTGGAAAATGTCAATCAGGCCTATCAATTGATTGACAGCGAAACATATTTGAATCAGCACAGATTTAATTCTGCAACCTCTTGTTTTGGGTATTTTTATTTTGATTTCGGTAAAATTGGCATTGCTGTTTTCTCTCTTGCCTTCGGTTTTTTCTGCCAAAAATATTATACGAAATTTTTCACATTAAGAGAAGTAAAATTATCACACTTGTGTTTATACATACTGATGACCGGAGCAGTGGCCCTATCCTTTATTCAATTTTCCTTTGCTTCGATTGGATTTGCCTTGAGTATGTGTTTGATGATTTTATTTTCGAAATTACAAATTAGACAATAAATCACGAGGAGAGATATTTATGGAAGCAAATGAAAAAAGAGCAAGAAATAGTTGTATTGATATCATACGAGGAATCGCCATGTTATTAGTAGTTCTCGGACATACTATGGCTGGATGTACAGTAAATTCTGAAGATTCTCTTTTATATAATATTATCTGGACCTTACAAATGCCCTTATTTATATTAGTTTCTGGGTATGTCAGCAGGTACAGTCGGAAATTAACGGATATGCAGACATTAAAAACTTATATGATAAGACGAAGTCTTTCTTATCTTCTGCCATGGGTAATCTGGGGATTTTTGGTAAGGGGTATTGTATTAGGAGAAGAGAACTTTTTAAACATTTATGATTTACTATGGCATATGGATAAAGGGTATTGGTTTTTACCGACAATTTGGATGATCAATATGGCGTTTGGAATTTCCCAATATGTCAGTTATCGCATAAGAAAGAACTGTGAAATACAGAGGGAAGTCCTTTTTCTGTTAATATATCTATTTGAAATGGCAGTATTATTATTGGTGGGACTTCGATGTGGAACTTCTTTTTTGGGAATCAAATATGTTTTGTATTACATGCCTTTTTACTATACAGGGTATCTATTTGGAAAGATTCATGACTTTCTTTTACAGAAAAAATATTATTCTTATATAGCAGATGGAACAATATTCTTAAGTCTGATGATCTGGAGTTATATCATCGTACGAGTAAATTTGTATGAGGTTGGAGACAGCGGTATTGAAATGATTTTAAGAGCATTCACATCCTTTGCCGGCTGTGTTGCCGTCTGTGGTTTGATAAAAGGTGTATTCGTAAATGAAGCGATGGCCAAAACCTACCGGGGGGGGGTAATTCTCAAGTGGATTGGATGTCACTCCCTGGAAATATATGTTATCCATGGAATTTTCACTGTATTAATTCCAGCAGGTACGTCCATTGAATTCAAAACACCAGAAGGAATTGCACTTGCTGGCGCCAATTATTTAGTCACTGTCTCTCTTACACTGCTGTCCTGTTATCTTATGAACCAGAATAAAATGATTCATAAATGGACATTTGGAAAATGGTAATACGAAGGAGGATATGATCAGATGGATATCCGTATCTATGTGGCGACACAAAAGAAAATAGAATGGGATTTGGATACATGTTATGTTCCTATTTATGTAGGGGCCGCTCTAAAAACAGAGAAAAATCCTTATGGTTACTGTGCAGACAATGAAGGAACGAATATTTCCCTGAAAAACAGAACATTCTGTGAATTGACAGCATTATATTGGACGTGGAAAAACAGTAATGCCGATGTAGCAGGACTGGCTCATTACAGAAGATTTTTGTCAAACAAAAGATTTTCTACCAATGCGCAAAAAGCACTAGGTACAAAAGAGATTTACAAATTAATGCAGAATTATGATTTGATTCTGCCGAAAAAATCCTGTCTGTGGGGAACGGTAAAAGCACAGTATTCCACAGGGCAGTACGCCAAAGATTATGAGTTGTGCAGAGAGGTTATTTCAGAAAAATACCCTGCATATATAAAGGATTTTGATGATATCTCCAATTCAGACGCCATTTATATCTGCAATATGTTTATAGGAAAAAAAGAAATCATCAATCAATATTGTCAATGGCTGTTTGACATTCTGCTTGAGCTTGAAAATAGAGTTGACATATCGAAATACTCTGTTTCTGAAAAAAGAATCTTCGGCTATTTGTCAGAACGTCTGTTTAATGTATGGCTACGTCACAATCAATATCGGATATGTGAAAAATATCTTATGAACACAGATACAACTTTTATGGTACGGGTAAAAAGATTTGTACATCTTTTTAATTATAAAGTACTGAAGATTGATGTAATGAAACATGCAGCAAGGCGTAAAAAGAAACGGAAATCCATATGACCATGTTTTGAACAGAAAAATGAAGTAAGAGAAAGGTTATCAGCAACATGAAAGGCCAGCAGGGAAAAAAGTCATCTGTCTCATTTAATTATATTATGAATATGATTCTTACCGTATCAACGATACTTTTCCCGTTGATCAGTTTCCCATATGTCTCAAGAATATTAAATCCAGAGGGAATCGGCCGGGTATCCTTTGTAGTATCGGTAATCTCATATTTTTCCATGGCCGCCCAATTAGGGATTCCTACCTACGGTATCCGGGAATGTGCAAAATTAAGAGATAATAAGACAAAATTGTCTCAGTTTGTAAAAGAAATCATTCTGATCAATGGTGTTACCTGCATTTTCATATATGCTGTATTTATAGCCTCCGTACTGTGCATTCCAAAATTCAGAACAGAAAAGATTTTATTTCTTTCCATGGGTTGCTCTATTATATTCAATTCTATGGGACTGGAATGGCTCTACAAAGGATTGGAAGAATATGTATACATTACAAAAAGATCTATCCTATTCAAATTTATTGCTTTTATCGGAATGTTTCTTTTGATCCGAACAGACTCCGACGTATTGCAATACGGGATCTTAACAATTTTTGCAAGCGTTGGCTCTAACATATGCAATTGGATCAATGCAAAAAAATATGTATCTTGGAAAGGAATTGAGATCATTTCTTTCAGGAGACACTTAAAACCCGTTTTTCTATTTTTTCTAATGAGTATCGCAACAACGATCTATACAAATCTAGACAATGTCATGTTAGGGTTTATGTCAGACAATACAGAAGTAGGATATTATACAGCAGCCACAAAAATAAAAGCAGCCTTGGTCAGTGTAGTTGCCTCTTTGGGAACCGTTTTGCTGCCCCGCGCTTCCTATTATATTGAAAAAAATAAAAAAGTTGAATTTCTAGACATTTCAAAAAAGGCAATGGAATTCACTATGATCCTGGCTATTCCATTAACCGTTTATTTCATTGAATTTTCTCAAGAATGTATCTTAGTCTTATCTGGAAAAGCATATGCGGGGGCGTTTGATGTTATGATTGCCATTATGCCTACCGTGATTTTTATCGGAATGACAAATGTGATTGGAATGCAGATATTAGTTCCCCTTGGAAAGGAGAAAATTGTTTTCTGTTCTGTCTTAGGCGGAGCTGTTACAGACTTTGTAATTAATAGGGTTGCCATACCAAAATACGGAGCGTTGGGCGCTGCGATTGGCACAAGTGTTGCAGAAGCCGCGGTATTGCTGATTCAGTGGTTTTACAATAGAAAAATGCTCTACGCTATTATGAAAAATATTTCCCATTGGAAAATATTGCTTGCAACAGCAATAGGAGCCGCTTCTGTTTATGGCATTACTGGAAGTTCTATTTATCCTATAGTAAAAATGATACTGTCCTTTGCTGTATTTTGGGGAATATATTTTATCAGCCTGGTTGTTTTCCGGGAATCTTTGATGACAGAATTACTAAAAAAATACGTTAGATTATTATTCAATAAGGTGAAAAAAAATGAGAAAGAACTATAAATGCGTCGTATTAATGTCTGCTTATAACGGTGAATGTTATATTGAAAAACAAATTGACAGTATTCTATTCCAAAAAGGAATAGAACTGAAATTGATGATCAGAGATGATGGTTCCAAAGATCGTACTCCTCAAATATTGAAGAGATATGAAAAGAGATACCCCGATATCATTCAGGTTTTTTATGGAGAAAATGTTGGCATTCATAAAAGTTTTGCTGCATTGATGCAAAATACTGTTTCCTCAGAATACATAGCCTTTGCAGACCAAGATGATGTATGGGACGAGGATAAACTGTATATTGGGATCTCCAAATTAAATAAATTTTCTGCCGATTTCTATTCGTCTGCCTCCAGATTGGTAGATAAGGAACTAAACTATTATGGAAAGACAACTTCCAGCCCAAAACTTCATCGACATTATATGATGACAAAAAGTTCTCTTTTAACTCCAGGAACTCAGGGATGTACCATTGTAATAACAAAGAAGCTGTTTCAATCCCTGTTAGAAAAAGGAATTCCAGATTATTATGGTCATGACACCTGGATTCCAGTGGCAGCTTATTATACTTGTAACTGTCTCTATGATAAAAAACCTCATATGTCCTATCGACAGCATGACAACAGTTGGACTGGGAATAGGACAAACAGAGTCTGCCAATTAAAACGGGAATTTTTGTTTTTTATAGCGGGTATGGACCGATATGCAAAGTTAGCAAAGGATATATTAGAACGATACTCTGCTGAACTATCTTGGGAAGACAAAAAAGTCCTTGTGATTATGTCGGATAGAAACAGAACCATAAAAAACAAATTTATTTTATGTTTCGACCATGAATTTAGAAAATACGGAAAGTTACAAAACCTATTCTTTAAAGCTTTTATCTTATTTGGAAAAGCATAACAGTAATTTATCATAAAGGAGACGGAGAGATAATGAGCACGTTTACAGGAAAGACACTTTTGATCACCGGAGGCACCGGTTCTTTTGGAAACGCAGTATTATACCGCTTTTTAAAAACAGATATCGGTGAAATCCGTATTTTTTCCCGTGATGAAAAGAAACAGGATGATATGCGCCATGAGTTTCAGGTTAACATGCCAGAGGCAGCAGACAAAATCCGCTTTTATATTGGAGACGTCAGAGACCTTGCCTCTGTAAAAAATGCAATGCATGATGTGGATTATATTTTCCATGCCGCCGCATTAAAGCAGGTGCCTTCCTGTGAATTCTTCCCCATCGAGGCGGTAAAGACGAATGTGCTGGGGACAGAAAATGTGCTTACTGCAGCCATCGAGGAAGGGGTAGAATCTGTGATCTGTCTTTCCACAGATAAGGCGGCCTATCCGGTGAACGCCATGGGAACCTCAAAGGCCATGATGGAAAAAGTGATTGTGGCCAAAAGCCGTACTACGAAGAAAACCAGAATCTGCTGTACCCGTTATGGCAATGTAATGTGCTCCCGCGGATCAGTGATTCCGCTTTGGATCGACCAGATTAGAAAAGACAGCCCTATCACTTTGACGGAGCCTGGGATGACCCGCTTTATTATGTCTCTGGAAGAAGCGGTAGACCTGGTGTTGTTTGCATTTGAGCACGGAGAACCAGGGGATATTCTGGTGCAGAAAGCGCCGGCCTGTACGATTCAGACACAGGCAGAGGCAGTGTGCGAGCTGTTTGGCGGTAAAAAAGAAAGGATTAAGGTCATCGGCATTCGCCATGGCGAAAAAATGTATGAGACACTTCTGACCAATGAGGAATGCGCCCATGCCATTGATATGGGTAATTTCTACCGCGTTCCCTGTGATAGGCGGGGACTTAATTACGATAAATTTTTCACCCAGGGAAATACTGAGAGAACAAAGCTAAGGGAATTCAACTCAAATAATGCAAAGCTGCTTACAGTAGAGGAAGCAAAAGAAAAGATCGCAGCCCTTGCCTACATTCAGGAAGAATTGCAGAGAATGGTATGAATAGTATGATACGATATGAATATTTATCTTCATCCTTCTCTGATACCTTCCATCGTACCCCATAAAGTTTCTGACACCGCCGGGCAGACTTTCAGGGCGGTATTCATAACCCTTTAGAGAATGCTGCGTCCACTGTCTCTAAGTATCCCGCAGATATCCTCACAAAAAGAAAATGATTCTATTTTAAATAGAAATTATTTTCTTTTTGTCTTTTCTATTGCTTTTTTAAGTATCTTCTGTTATAGTACTTCTTGTTACAGGCAAATAAAATTTCCATTAAAAATAGAATCAAAAACAGTGAGGATGAAAAATGAAAAAAATTACAAGTAAAATCATTGCAGAAACTATTGCCGCAAAAAGAAAAAGCAAAGGCATGACCCAGGCACAACTTTCAAAGGCTACTGGAATCAATCGTTCCATGATCGGCAGAATTGAAAACGAAGAGTATATGCCGACAATTCCTCAGCTGCAGACGCTGGCAGAGACTCTTGACATTGAAGTGGTGGATCTGTTTATGGAAGATGGGGCAGAGAAGAAAGAAATGACCCTTGACCGCAAATACAATATTGCCGTTGCAGGAACGGGATATGTGGGTCTTTCTATCGCCACTTTACTTTCTCAGCACAATCATGTAACAGCAGTGGACATTGTTCCAGAAAAAGTAGAGATGCTGAACAATAAGAAATCCCCTATTCAGGACGATTATATTGAGAAGTATCTTGCAGAAAAGGATCTTGACCTGACTGCGACTCTTGATGGTGAGACAGCATATAAAGAAGCTGATTTTGTCGTGATTGCGGCTCCTACCAATTACGACAGCAAAAAGAACTTTTTTGATTGTTCTGCAGTAGAAGCAGTGATTGAACTTGTACTCAAATCCAACCCAGATGCAATGATGGTGATCAAATCTACCATTCCAGTTGGATATACTGCTTTTGTAAGAGAAAAATATCATACAAAAAATATTATTTTCAGCCCAGAATTTTTACGAGAATCAAAGGCTCTCTATGATAATCTCTATCCCTCACGTATTATTGTTTCCTGCGATGAAGAATCTTCTGAAAAGGCTCACACCTTTGCCGCCCTTTTGCAGCAAGGCGCCTTGAAAGAGGATATTGATACACTGTTTATGGGATTTACGGAGGCTGAGGCGGTAAAATTATTTGCTAATACTTATCTGGCCCTTCGGGTGTCCTATTTCAATGAGCTTGACACCTATGCCGAGTCCAAAGGACTGCACACACAGCAGATTATTGACGGAGTCTGCTTAGATCCCCGGATTGGAACTCATTATAACAATCCAAGTTTTGGATATGGCGGATACTGCCTGCCCAAGGATACCAAGCAACTTCTGGCAAATTTTGCAAATGTTCCCCAGAATATGATGTCTGCCATTGTGGAATCCAACAGAACGAGAAAAGACTTTATCGCAGAACGGGTACTGGAAATTGCCGGGGCATATGGGGCAAACAGTACTTGGGACGAGTCCAAAGAAACAGAAGTTGTGATCGGCGTCTATCGTCTGACTATGAAATCAAATTCTGATAATTTCCGCCAGTCTTCCATTCAGGGCGTTATGAAACGGATCAAAGCAAAGGGAGCCACAGTAGTTATCTATGAACCCACCCTGCCGGCAGGAAGCACATTCTTTGGAAGCCGCGTGATCGGAGATCTAAAAGAATTTAAGAAAATCTCACAGGCTATCATTGCCAACAGATACGATAGCTGCCTGGATGATGTGGAGGCAAAAGTGTATACAAGAGATTTATTCAGAAGGGATTAATCTGGAAATGCAGAAAATAGACTTAAAAAATAAAACAATATTGGTAACTGGTTCTGCTGGCTTTATCGGTTCTAACCTGGTATTGGAACTTTTAAGAACACAATCTCCCATTCATATCATCGGCCTGGATAATATGAATGATTATTATGATGTAAGAATCAAGGAGTGGCGCCTGGCAGAGATTGAGAAATCTATGAAAGAACACAGTGATTACAGATATGTTTTTATCAAAGGCGATCTTGCAGACAAGAATCTGATTGATCAGATTTTTGAGAAACATAATCCTGATCTTGTTGTGAACCTGGCGGCTCAGGCCGGCGTCCGTTATTCTATTACAAATCCAGACGCTTATATTCAGTCAAATATGATTGGCTTTTATAATATACTGGAAGCCTGCCGTCATTCCTACGATAAGGGAGCAAAAGGAGTAGAACATCTTGTGTATGCATCCTCTTCTTCTGTTTACGGAAGTAACGCGAAAGTGCCTTACAGTACAAAAGATCAAGTGGATCATCCGGTATCCCTTTATGCAGCGACGAAAAAAAGCAATGAACTGATGGCTCATGCTTACAGTAAGCTCTACAATATTCCATCTACCGGATTGCGTTTCTTTACGGTATACGGTCCAGCTGGAAGACCAGATATGGCGTATTTTGGATTTACCAACAAACTGCTGAAAGGCGAAACCATCCAGATTTTTAATTATGGAAACTGTAAGCGGGACTTTACTTATATTGATGATATTGTGGAAGGCGTCAAACGGGTGATGCAGGGGGCCCCGGAACGGAAAAAAGGGGAGGATGGACTGCCCATCCCTCCTTATGCCCTCTATAACATTGGAAACAGCCATCCAGAGGATTTGCTGGATTTTGTTACCATATTGCAGGAGGAACTGATCCGCGCGGAAATTCTTCCCAGAGATTATGATTTTGAGACTCACAAGGAACTGGTTCCCATGCAGCCTGGAGACGTCCCCGTCACCTATGCAGATACAACGGCATTAGAAAAGGATTTTGGATTTAAGCCCAGCACCTCTCTAAGGGAAGGGATTCGGCAGTTTGCAGAGTGGTATAAAAAATTTTATAGGATATTATGAACATAAAAGAGGATGTCAGACGCTTTTCTATCATTCTATAATTTGAAAAGTAATAATGCTTTAAATTTTCATGTAAAGATTCCTACAAAAAGTTTGCATTTATAAAAGGGAATCCGTTAACTGAAATTCTCTTCTAAAACATCTGCAATCCTCTTACAGGCATATCCATCTCCATAAGGATTATTTGCTCTGGCCATATTATGATAGACAGTTTCATTTTCCAGCAATTCTTTAAAATGCTGATAAATGTTTTCTTCCTCTGTTCCTACCAACTTTAATGTGCCGGCTTCGATGCCTTCTGGTCTCTCGGTCGTATCTCTTACAACCAGAACTGGTTTGCCGAGAGAAGGGGCTTCTTCCTGGATACCACCAGAATCTGTTAAAATCAAATAGCTTTTTGCCATGATATTATGACAGTCAAACACATCAACAGGATCAATAATATGTATCCTGTCTGTTCCGCCCAATTCTTCCTTTGCAGCCTTACGGATCACAGGATTCATATGGATGGGGTACAATGCCTTTACATCTGGATATTCTTCTAAAATTCTTCGAATTGCCCGAAAAATATGGTGCATGGGTTCTCCTAGATTCTCACGTCTATGTGCAGTGATAAAGATCAATCTAGAATGAGCAGCCCAATCCAGCTCTGGATGGGTATAGTCCTTTTTTACTGTAGTGCGCAATGCATCAATCACAGTATTTCCAGTAATCCAGATTTTGTGTTCTTCTTTTCCTTCTTTGATCAAGTTCTCTTTTGCCCTCCATGTGGGGGCAAAATGAAGTTCAGATATAATGGAGACCGCCTGTCGATTAAACTCTTCTGGATAGGGACTGTTAATATTATAAGTACGAAGCCCGGCTTCCACATGGCCAACGGGTATCTGAAGATAAAAACAGGCCAATGCTGTAACAAAAGTGGTGCTTGTATCTCCATGTACCAGAACAATATCTGGCTTTTCTGTTTCCAGTGCCTTTTTGATCTTATTTAGGATGTTTGTTGTAATATCAAACAGGGATTGTTTCTCCTTCATGATGGAGAAGTCATAAGCTGGTACAACCTGAAAAGTTTCTAATACCTGATCCAGCATCTGTCTGTGCTGACCAGTAACGCAGACTACAGCCTGAATATTTTTTCTTTTTTTCAGCTCATTTACCAATGGACACATTTTTATTGCCTCTGGTCTGGTGCCAAAGACCAACATTACTTTCTTTTTCATTTAATCTCCTAAGTCAGACTGATGCAGAACAATAACGATACCGTTAATATTTCTACTGCCAAGGTTTATTCCAGGAACAGTGGTTTATTCCACCATTCACACTTCTCTAAAAATTTGAATAAAGGTCTTTCTATTAATTGAATTCTCAGCATATCAATAAAGGAACATACAATAAAGACGCACAGAACAGAGGAAAAGGAGTATAATATCAGATGTATCAGCGAACAGGAATAATGCCCTGATACATTAAAAAAATCAACCCATAAAAACTTCCGCATTGCGTCGCTTGATGCGTGAATGCACAATACCCCATAAGTGGCGGCGGCAGTATGATTGATTATGCTGTTATAACGGATCTCCATGTTTTTAAACAGCAAAAATACGAAAATACTCACTAAAAATGCCAGGGCCTTATTTGAATCAGCAACCATATAATATGTGGAAGTGAATCCATATTTCACTCCAAAGAAATCTACAAGGATTACGCTTGCATATGATAATAAAATTGCTCCAATCAGCAGGGAGAGTACGACTCCATTACGATTCATCCATTTCAGCGGATGCTTTCGAATATATGCTGCAACAAAATACAGTGAAGCATACCACAAAGGTTCACAGAAAATATTACTGAAGAAAAATGTTTCTGTAATGACATTTACGAATATCAATAATATAACAAAGCATTTATATTGATGTTCGCTGATATGGTTGATCAATATATTATAAAAGGGCACAAATATATAAAAAATTAAAAATGAAGCGGTAAAATTATTTCCGATTCCCTGGAATAAACCAAATAGCAATTCAAAAACTCTCCTTTTTCCTGCTATTTCATATCCGCTGATCAAAAAAATAAGAAATATTATCCACATGTAGAATTTCGTCTCAAGGTAAATCTTTCCTATCTGCTTTACTTTTAGCTCAGATACGCACATAAAATATCCGCTGATCAATATAAAGATATTTATTGCAGCCTTGCCCCACATTCCAAATAATTGCAGAAAAATCATATTAGGGGTTATGTGACTAAAATCATATAAATTCTGAACTCCTGAATTTACCACAAAATGGTGGGCTATAATCAACAGCATAGCAATGGTCCGCAGTAATTCCAGATTGCTGTTCCTTTTTGCTTTCCCCCCCCCTCACTTTTTTTGCATCTTTCTTACAATTCATCTTCATCTCCCAATATAATATTGCAGATTTTGTCTATATCCTCAAAACTTAAGTCCGCGTACAGTGGCAGCGTTAGAACCCTCAGGGCGATATGTTGTGCAACAGGCGTTTTCTCTGTTCCAGCTGTAGGATAATTCCGGTAACATTCAAAGCTATTGGTCAGGGGAAAGAAATACTTTCTTGCCCCGATACCATGTTCTTTTAACTTGTTAAGTATTTCATTTCGCGTATATTTATAATCTTCAAATACCACCGGAAAGTATGCATAATTAGATTCCACTTCCTCTGGGATTTTGCTGAGTTTAATCCCGGCTGTTCCAGATAACCGCTTTTTATAGTATTCTGATGCCTTTTTACGTTTGCTGATCTCTTCATCCAGATAACGCATATTACATAATCCCATAGCGGCCTGAAATTCATTCATCTTAGCATTCCCGCCAATATACGCCACTTCCTCTGGACCATGGATGCCGAAGTTTTTCATATCATTCAATAGCTGTACCCATTTATCATTTCTATAACAGACGGCGCCGCCTTCAATCGTATGAAACACTTTTGTGGCATGAAAGCTAAACATAGCCGCGTCGCCAAAACATGCAGAGGAAATACCTTTGTATTTCACAGCAAATGCATGAGCCGCGTCATAAATAACTTTGAGGCCGTATTTGTTGGCAATTCTTTCGATTTCCTCAACGTTACATAAATTTCCATAGACGTGAACCGGTACAATAGCTACTGTCTGATCCGTAATGAGAGATTCCATTTTTCCAACGTCTATGGTATAGTCATCTTCGTTAATATCGCAAAAGACTGGAATCAGCTTATTACGGACAATGGCATGTGTTGTGGAAGCAAATGTAAATGGCGTGGTTATCACCTCGCCGCCTTCTGGAAGATGAAATGCTGCGATTGCGTTTTCTAAAGCTAAATGTCCATTTGCATATAATGTTACATGGGATATACCCAAATAAGATTCTAAAACCGATTGAAATTCCTGGTGTTTCACGCCCATATTTGTGAGCCAATGGCTGTCCCATAAACTTTTTATCTCTTCACAATATTTGTCAAATGCAGGCATTGAAGATCTTGTAACCAATATTTCTCCCATGATCATTCTCCAATAAACGATATTTATTGATCACCAAATTCTTTATGTGGATCAATTTTGCATACTGTCATCTGAGTCTTTCCGCTTCTAAGCTTTGGAATCTCTTCCACATATTTAAATACGTGTCTGCTGTCTTTGCCGAAAATTTCCTGTGCCTCAGACAAGATTAAATCCTCGTACCCATGATTTTTGGTATTTAAGACCCAGGTAAAATTGTATCTTGTTTCCTGTACAATCTGGAACTGCTTAATATCTTTATATTTTTTTAAGAAAATCAGAGCATGAAGCCAATTAAGCATGCGGCCATCCGTCGTATACAGCATATCTACTTTTCTGCCTATCACATCTTTTAAATAAACCCTTCCATCTGCAGTGGTAATCTTGGTGGCCAAATCCCCATTTTCATAACGAATGATAGGAAAAGCGTAGTTAAAAAGATCGGTGATAACTACCCGGCCAATTTTGCCATCTTCTACAGGTTCATCGTTATTCAGAGACAATACCTCTATGTAATAACTTGCCGTATTCAATCTGTGTCCAAATTCGCTTCCATCTTCCTGTGCCAGTGTTCCACATTCTTCATTTCCATATCTGGAATAAACAGGACATCCGAAATAATCTGAAATTATCTCCCGGGTTCTTTCTTTCAGACCTTCCGCCTCCGACATAATTGATGTCAGAGCAAACTGATATGCAGGAGCTTTTCCCTCAAAAATATAATTTGCAACAGCATCCCACATAGAACTGTATGCAATAATCATTTTAGGATTCAGATCAGATAACTCTTTTAAAATGCGTTCAATAGAATCGTCATCAAAATAGGAACAATATATATTGTATACATTGTCACGCTGCTGCTTTTCTAAAGGGGAACGGTCTCCCTTTTCATTTACGATCATACACACAATTCTTTCATGTGACTCGACGCCTCCCTGATGAGCAAACCACTTCGCATCAGCAATCATACGGCAGTGTTTTCTTCTATCCCAATAGACCTGAAATGGTGTTCCTGTTGATCCGCTTGTTCGCTTTTCCTTGTTATCTGTTCGATTCCTGAATTCATCAACAAATACACGATCCCAGTTTTTCTTTAAGATTTCCTTATTGACAACTGGAAAATCATTAATGGACTTAAACCCTTCATATTTTTTATAGAATTCAGAATGTCTGGTAACATACATCAACATATTCGTAAGATAACTCTGCCGAAATTGTTCCATTTCTGTGGGATTGTTCATAATACTTATCACTTCTTTATATTGATTAATGATCAGACCTCTGTTATCTTCTAAATCGCTTTTTACAAAAGCTTCAAATTTTTTATCTCTTTCTGTCATTGTTCTACGCTCCTTTAAATATGTATTTTTTCAATTTCTTTTAAAGCTGCAGTTATCGTGATGGCAGCTTTCTCTCTCCATATTTCACGGCAGGCCAGAAGCTGTTTACGATAGGATTCATAATTTTCCAAAAGAAGTTCCCACTTATTCTGGAAAGTTTCTTCATTGAGATCTTCCAATTTTATGAGGTAATCTTTCAGATTCCATGTTTCCATAAAGCCATACATTTTTTCTTCATAGCCGATTGCAATAAATGGCACAGCCATTTTGGCCGCAAATATGTTGGAATGGTATCTCATCCCAATCACTGCATAACATTTCGAAATAATATACTGCTGAAAGTATGTATCTAATCTGTCAGATAATATGAAACGTCCTTCCGCCATGAATTGAGTTAAATAATCAGTATCGTTTTGATTTCCAAACAGCTGAGGTATCAATAAAATCCCGCAGCCTTTTGCATTTAATCTGGCAAGAAATTTTCTCACAGTTTCTTTTTGCCTTTTTATCAAATCTTTCTTTTTTGCATGTTCAACATGCCATAAAAAATCTGAAAGAGTGACGGCGATCACTTTTTCTTGAGAAGATAGGAAGGCATTTAATTCTTTTTGTTCATCCAGCAGAACTGCATTTTGAATGGGATCAGGATTGTCATAAAATGCTGTGTCGACTGTCGTAATCACATTTTTTAGGCCCAGATCTTTCAAGTATCCGGCGCTGATTGATTCTCGAATGCAAATTGTTTTTGCTGCCGACAGCCACATCTTTCTTAAGGAGTTCTTTTCTTCATCTTTATCAAAAGGTCCTATAGAAGGAGACGCCACTACCATAGGAATCTGGTATTCTTTTGCACAGATAAATGGCACAAGATATTCGATCTGCTTTTCCCACCAGAATTTGTCAGAGATAACTGCTCCTCCGGGAGAATAGATGATCAGATCTGTCTGCTTCAGGGTATGAATCACAGACATCATATTGTTATCTATGATCCTTTTCCCTTTGACTGCATCAAATATTTCTTCTAAAGATTTTGGCAGGTACTGGGCGGAAAAATATTTAATGTTACCATCATATGGGAATTGTTGAATTTCTTTCCTGTCTTTAAAAATAACCGTTATCTCAATCGAGGGATTTTTGCTGTGAATACTGTCTATGATTGGACGCAGGGCCGCCTCGTCGCCTCTATTGCTCCAGTGAGCGTTTACGATACACACGCGCTTCATTTGTATTCTTCTCCTGGCTGTAATATTTCTATATGGAACTTTTTCTTTATTTCATCAGACGCATATGTCTCAATCATATATGACATATCTGCCTTTGAGTAATCTTCCCAAAATTTCTCGTATTCTTCAGGACGTGGAACTGGATGATACAGGCAGGGCTGATTCTTATAAAAATGCAGTCTGCTTTTCTGGTAATCAATATTTTCTTTTATCTTTTCAAACAGGTTCCTTCCTTTTTTTGTATTCACAAGAATCATTGAACTATCATATTCTGCATCAAAATCAGAAGGTTCTAAAAATCCGCCGATTGTAATATCTGAATAGCGCTTTCCTTGGGCAAACTGACATGAGAAACAGCTTTCTCTGTGTGCCAGATGTGAGTAAAATAAAGCGGCATAGTCATTGGATAAATATTCCTGTCTATCCTTCGTATAATAGGATTCCGTATAATTTCCAAGCATACGACATCTTTTATTGCGAAATACAGCTTTTACAATTTCAATCTGTTCTTTTTGGGAAATATAAGAGAGATAATCCATCCAAATCTGAGGAGACGGCGTTCCATGACATATAAAGTCACACACAATCAACCGCTCATATGTCCCATAATTTTTTGCTATCATGGCAGATTGACAGGGCGTGCCTGTAAAAAGCACCCACATATCGTCATTCAGATCTTTTTCAATCTGTTTCAGGAGTTCGGATGAAATGATACTCTGCACATACTTTGATCCGCACATTTTATCCCGTTCCTGCCTTGTGATAGCTCTTGTATGGAAAACAGACAGATCATCATGAAATACAGCGCCATATACAGAACCATTTTTGCCCAGTATAAAATCTGAAATTGCCGTGAAAGCGCCTCCCGACTGGCTTTTTAAGAGTACATCTGTACTTTTATGAGCCGCCTGATAGATGTTTCCCCGCCTGCCTTCTGTGTTCATGGAATAGGGACAAACCTTTTCACATTTTCCGCAATCAATGCATTTTTTCTCATCAACATATGGATATAAAAATCCTTGTTCATTTTCTATCATCTCTATAGCGTCTGCCAGACAGGCGTACCCGCAGGCATTGCATCCATAACAAGACGATCTATTTCCAGTTTCCAAATATTTATTTTTCATTTTAAAACCTGTCTTGCCATAATTTATGAAAGAATCTCGCATAATTCTTTGACAAGCCTTTCTGTTTTTTTCCATCCCAGACACGGGTCTGTAATAGATCTGCCATATGTGCTTTCTCCAATCATCTGACAGCCATCTTCTAAATAGCTCTCAATCATAATCCCTTTGACAAATCCATTGATATCCCTGAACTCCCGGCACAAATGCAGCACTTCCTTGCTGATTCGTATCTGTTCATCATAATGTTTTTTTGAATTGCCATGATTGCAATCCACAATAACCGAAGGGTTTTTCAAGTTTTTTAACATATACTGGTCGTGAATCTCACAAAGATCTTCGTAGTGATAATTGGAATGAATTTTACTCCCGCCTGACACATATCCCCGCAAAATAGCATGTGTATATGGATTCCCTTCTGTCTCGCACTCCCAGCCATGATATAACAGATTCTGGGAATACTGAGCGGCCATAATGGCGTTAAGCATTACATCAATGTCACCGCTGGTAGGATTCTTCATTCCTACCGGGGTATCCAATCCGCTTGCAACCAACCGATGCTGCTGATTTTCAACAGATCTTGCTCCAACTGCAGTGTATGCCAGCAGGTCATTAACATAATACGCCGCTTCTGGATAAAGCATTTCATCTGCGCAGAAAAACCCCGTTTTCTGAATAATATGTAAATGCATTTTTCTGGTTGCCAGCAGTCCTTCATATATATTGTCAACTTCTTTATAGGATACTGGGCGGTGCAGCAGCCCTTTATAGCCAATGCCGTTTGTTCTCGGTTTACTGGTATACACCCTTGGCACAATGAGAATACAACTGTCAACCTCTTCTTTCAGCTTAGCCAGCCGCATCATATATTCTAAAACAGCATCTTCATTATCAGCGGAGCAAGGTCCTATGCAGAGGATTTTTTTTCTGCTTTTTCCAGAAAGCACAGCTTTTATGTCGTCTATAAACATTGTTCTGAGCTTTTGCTGGTCATCTGATAAAGGAAGTTCCTGTTTTAACATTTCTGCGTCAGGTAATTGTCTAACATATTTCATGATCCGAAAGTCTCCAAATTATTGATAAGTTCAGGATTATGGTTTTACAGCAACCCCTAATTCAGCAGATTTGTAGGCTGCGTAAATAATTTTTGTGGTATCATATGCTAAATGAAAACCGGCGCGGGGCTTTCTGTTAAAGTAAACTGCCTCCATAAAATCACGCATTTCATCCGTATAGCCCCGGATAATCTCATCTTCCAGAAATGGTTTATTCCAGCCGGTTTTTGCCGGCAGCATTTCAGATATATAAACATCATCCAGTCTGTCCTCATCCAAAAAATATGTTTCCATCATATCTGATAAAGTCAATTTACACTGAATCACAGCATCGTTGCAGTACAACTCAACATAATTTTTACTGCCTCCAAGGAGAGTATCTGTTGCAATAACCGTTGCTCTTGACTGATCAGAGAAAGTGATAATAACCGTTGCACAATCTTCAACGTCATAAGGCTGTGCTGCAATGTGGCGATGTTCATAGGGCGTTAATCCCGTTGTAATCTGGCCCATATCTGCAAAAACAGAATCAACTGTAATCTTTTCTCCGCGGGTCTCTGATTCAATATGTTTCAGCCATAATATAGCAGTTAAGGGATGAGCGCCTGTCCGGATAAAGGTTCCGCCGCCGGTTTTATTCCATTCGCCGGCTACTGGTGAACTGGAGCCTTTTAGACTTTCTTCTCCCTTAGCATACAATATTTTACTTTTCTTTTTTCTGATGATCTCTGCAGCTTTGTTTACTGCCGGAGCATAGACAAAATTTTCTGCATACATAAACATTTTGTCTGACTTATCAATGGCCTCCTTTAATCGGTCAATGGATTTCATCAATTCCTCATACATTTTAGTTTTAGAGACTTTTAATCCTATTGGCTCCTGATCTCCTTCAAGCCCAAAATATCCGCTTAAAGGTTTTTCGCAAATTACATGTTTTCCGGCAGCCAATGTTTTGTAAATCATTTCCTCATGTACATATGGCGGGGTACAAATATCAATCACATCTATTTCAGGATCATTTAAAAGATCATCAAAATCTAAACTGGCATTTAAAAATCCATATCTCTCTTTATATGTATTTACTTTTTCAAATCTTCTTCCAATGATATGTTTATAGCAGACAGGAACGCCTGTATATCTTTGCAGTGCATTCATATGCAGTTCTGCGGCTCTCCCAGAACCCGCCATTCCAATACAGATCTCATGATTTGAGTTCATATGAGTTACCTCCTAAATAAAGAGCTGTTTTTTGAAGTGTTATCTTCAAAATTAAAATATCTCAGCTGACAATAATATTAGAATCTGAATAATTTGTAATTAAAGTTCTTTTCATTTCATCATAAGATTCATAGGATGAGAAAATATAACCAATGGGAAAAGAACCATGATTTTTTATTACCTCGCCAACTTTACTTAACATCCATTCATCGTATTTATGGACTTTGATTTCTGGAGAAATATTTATCTTTTCGATTTTCCCGTCAGCCTGAGACATCAGACATTTATAAGAAAAGTATCCCCGGTTGGCATGCTTCAAGATGGGAAAATCAGTCAAGGAATCTGTGCACTTTGCTCTTACCTCCCAATAATCCCAATTAATGCCGGAAACGCTTTCGGCAGGTATTGTGTACAATCCTCCTGGAATTCGTCTCATGCACTCTAAAATGTGGGGTTGATTATTGTGATCCGTTATATATTGCAGATGGAAGATTCCATCACACAAATTTAGAATTTCCGCCATCTTCTCAATCTCTGAAATTAATATATCTGCTGTATCATCCTCATCCTCAGAGGGAAACGTATCAATCTCAACACGGTAGGGATTCACAATGGAATACTCATTATTGCTGCAGTATGCGGCAACTTTCTTATTGATCAAAAAAGAACAAAATCCATGCTGGCTGCCTTCTAAAAACGGTTCAATGATTATGCGTTTCATTCGCGAACATTGAAAGGCGTTATCAATAGCCTCCCAGGCATCCGTTATATTTTCTGCTTTTCGAATACCATTCCCGGCGCTGAGATCAACTGCTTTGACAATGATGGGATAGGCTGCAGTTTTCACATATTCTTTTGCGCTTTCTTTTTCTGAAAAAGGCTGTGCCTTTGGGGACTTTATGTTATAAGTCAAACAAAACTTTTTAAATCTGTCTTTGTCATGTAAGGTTAGGGTCGTCTCATAGGAGTCATAACCGGGAATTCCCAACTTTTCTGCCACGTAAGATGCCGATTTAACGCCAAAGTCATTACAACAGGCGCAGATTTTATCAATCTTCAGTTCCTGGGACAGTTTAAGCATTTTATCAGGATCAGAGTAATCTGCCTGAATATAGTTATCACACATATTATGACCCGGTAAATCCGGTGCGTTTCCAGTTGATATTACATAAAAATTTAACTCTTTTAATGCACGTATCATTCGTTCATCATTGTGGCTGGCATTTAGAATCAGAACTCTTTCTTGCATTGTAATTCTCCTTAACGTCAATATCTGTTATTCAGCACGGTATGTATAGCATCATAGGGCAATCTAAATAAAATGGTCAACCGACGATTCGTTTACTGCCTGTCCATGGATATCAGCCCTCTTCTCACTGCAATTTCATAGATATCAGCTATTTTTATGTCTTGAAGCTCTTCAATGATTTTTGTCAATTGCGATAGCAGAAGGATCTTATCATAATTATCAACAGCTTCAAATATCATGCCTCTGCCCACTAATTCAGCATAGAGCAGCCCTTTGCCGATGAGATACTTGATCAAATCCCTGAAATTGCTAAGTTCAGTCTGAACAGAGTTTAGAACTGCATTGTCAACAAAAACCAGCGGAGTCTCATAATAGAGATTTCTTCTATCAACAGCATTCTGATGAACGCTCAAAAGTCTGACGTCTGCATCATAGGAGATGGGATCACAATCAGAGTCTGATTGCTGCATAATGGCAATTATTCCTGCTGCATTTGATCTTGACATTGCCCGCTGCATATACTTGGTCAGATCAATACCATAGATAAAGTTATATCCGTTCATAATGGCGGTATGCTGTTTTCCAGCAAATAACCGGATTCTTTCTATTTTCTCCATAAAAGTTGGATAGCTGCTGCTGTTTTCAACCGCAATCTGGATTCCGTATTGTTCTCCAGTGCCTATACAATTCTCAATGAACTGTCTGCTGTCGTCATTGGAAAATATTAATATTTTTTTAATGCCAACCAGCATATAGTAGCTCAGCAAAAAGTAAACCAGTGGTTTATCATAGATATAGGAACCCGCATATATATTGTCATTCCCCTTATCTAATAAAAGAATTCCAACCCAGCTTTTTCTATAACTGGAAATATTGCCGGTAAGGATACTTTCTATATCCGCCCCTAAAATAATGGAAAGTTTCGGCAATGTTGACACATCTGGAAAGCCTAATCCCCGTTCCCATTTTGACACTGCTTTATCGCTGATATTGATGAGCTGAGCTAATTCTTTTTGGGTATAATTTTTTTGTTTTCTTAAATATGCAATGGTCTTTCCTGTTTTTTTACTATCCATTTTCACCACCTGAAATCATTTATGGGTGCTTTTCATATAAACTTTTATAATACTCATTAGATATGTAAAGGACTCCATCTTAAAAAAAATAGAGCAGGCTACATATATTACGATTCCTGCCAGAATTTGAATTGCTAATATAGCGGAATCTGGTATTTTGATCCATTGGATCGGATATATGAATATTCCCATAATTACTGATAAAACTATTCCTGGAAAAATGTCTTTCAATTGCTCTAAGTACCCATAGTTTAATAGTTTTTTATTGGGCCGCGCATTGATCATCTGATATAAAAAACTTGTGATTAATAGGCTGTAAGCCATTGCCATGACGCCGTACCACATGGATGTTAAAAGTACTATGATTCCAATTATTTTTTTGATCACTTCCAATTTTAAAAACAAGTCGCTTCGCCCCATCGCTTTTATGGCATTCAAATTAGCTGTATGAATTGGCTGAAACATCAATGCAATACAAAAAATACGTAGATAGGGCACACATCCCAGCCACTTATCTGTGAGGACGATACTTATGACTGACTCAGCAGTAAAGGCCAGCCCCACCATTAGCGGAGCCATAATATAGGTACTTGTCTTAATGGCAGTCCTTGTCATTTTTTTTAAACTGGACTTATTGTCTTGATTTTCAGACATTATTGGCAGCAGAACACTGTCTATGGAAGTATTTATATTGGATACAATCACATCCGGAAATTTTTCACCCTGATTGTAATATGCCAGATCTGCGGCGCTATACATCCTTCCTATAATCAATTGGCGGAGATTTTGATATATTTTTTCCAACAAACTTGACATTAATAATTTCCATCCATAAGAAAATAGTCCTTTTAGTCTGCTCAGGGAAAACACTGGCTGTGGACGCCACTGTACAGTAGACCACAATATCATCGTATCAATCGTGATATTTGTAACCTGCTGCGCTACCAAAGCCCATACGCCTCCTCCAGATAATGCTAAAATGATACCAATACTGCCGGCGGCTATTGTTCCGCCTAATGTAGAAAAAAAGAATTTTCGGAAAAAAAGATTTTTTGACACATATGCCTGCTGGACATTTTTTATTCCAGAAATCAGTATTGTAATGCCCAGAACACGCATATATTCGCATATCTTTGGATCTCCATAAAAGTCTGCAATGGCAGGGGAGAAGACAAAAATTATGGCGTACAAAATGATACAGAATGCAATGTTCGTATAAAAAACCGTTGAAAAATCCACTTCGTCTGAATTTTTCTTTTGAATCAATGCATTTCCCAGCCCGCTGTCAACAAAAACCTGCATAATCGTTGTAAAAACTAATATTAGGGAAATCGTTCCATATGCGTCTGGATCTAAAATTCTTGCCAAAATAATAGAAACAATAAAAGAAATCAGCTGTGCCCCTGTTCGTTCAAGAAGCCTCCACATAAAATTTGAAAATATTCTTCTGCTATTCATGTCTTTTCAATACGTTCCATTTCTTTATAACTATATTGATCATAAAAATAATTTTTTCAGTCTTTCTTTTTTTTCTGTAGCAATCGGAAAACTGATTGGAAGTTACAAGTTTATAGTCCAATTGTTTCCAGGCAATCATAAATTCACGCCTATGTATTTCTTCCTTCAGCAGACGATGATATTTTCTCTTCGTATAGGAATCAAGATCTTTCAACACTTCAATGGAATACTGAAAATGTTTCACTAACTTTTCTATGTCGCCTGCTGTTGAGTTTGTCCAGGAACCTTTTGCCCTGTAACGGTATACGCTCATATATTCAGGTATCAGATGTGTATAGCCTTCCGTTGCAAGCATGATTTTATTGATATAGTCAAATATGATATGTTTCTGAATGAAACTTTTATTATTTACCAAAAATTCCTTTCGATAAAGCATGGAAGCAGTGGGAAAGCAGTCTAAATTTTCGATTATAAATGGCAGATCTATGTTTTCTTGTATCTTGTCATAATTAAAGTAAGAAGATATTCTATTCTTTTTTGCATCTAACCGTACAGCATAATGAGCGCACAAGGAACACGCTGGATTTTCTTCCATGTATTCTACCTGCAGCTGCAGCTTATGCTCATTGGTCCAATAATCGTCGCCCTCACACAATGCAATATACTTCCCTTTAATTTGGGGAAAAATATATTGAAACATGATATCTTTTCCCTCTAAAAAGACATTATGTTTTTGATAAATAGGCTTGATGATATCAGGGTATTTCTTCGCATATCTTTTTATTATTTTTTGTGTATTGTCTGTTGAGGCGTCGTCATGTACGATCACCTCATACTTAAAATCGGTTTTTTGAGCGATAAACCCCTTTAGGGCCTGCTCAATATATTTTTCATGATTATAAGTAAGACAGATGACAGAAACTACAATCTTATCATTCGTGTTTAAATTCAGATCAGACATAAAAATATCCCCTTAGATATGGTAAACACCATCCATTTTAATAATGTTATGGCAATCCAAAATGATTTTATTTTTTAACTTATTCATCTTTTCTATGATTTCATTGTGTTTGACCATAATAACAACCATATCAACATTTTCTATAAATTCATCCAGATCGTGATATTGATGGTTTACAACATCCTCCGTTATAAATGGATCATATACTTTTAAACCTGCCGCCAGGTGGCGTTCCTGGCTTTCGAGAAGCTGTAATGTTGGAGATTCGCGCATATCGTCCACGTTTTCCTTATATGTAAGTCCATAAAGCCCAACGCGTTTAACATCTGTCAGGCCATTATCCTTCATGATTTCATAAATTCTATTGAGCAGAAAATCCGGCATCCCATCGTTTGTCTTCATAGACTCGTCAATAACCTTAGCTAAAGAAGGATAGTCTCCAACCAGAAACCAGGGATCAACTGATATGCAATGCCCGCCGACTCCAGGACCGGGCTGAAGAATATTTACACGAGGATGCATATTACAGATCTTTATGATCTCATATACATCCATATCATCATGACGGCATATTTTGGCAAGCTCATTGG
Source organism: Lachnospiraceae bacterium (assembly GCA_022792535.1). Taxonomy (GTDB): domain Bacteria; phylum Bacillota; class Clostridia; order Lachnospirales; family Lachnospiraceae; genus Petralouisia. The sequence continues at coordinate 6,782 of JAAWBG010000091.1, read as the reverse complement.
CAAAGGCAATATTAACAGCCCGAAATGTATTCTCAACAACTTTTGTCATCTCTGCTGTCTTAATATCTGTAACAACAATTTCCCCTTTGCAGAAAGAAGCATATAAATCCTTGATTTTTTCTCCCACAGTATGGTCATCAGCTCCGATGGTTCTGTTATTATGAACCAGTTCAAAGACCATATTTCCAGGAATAATACGTTCTGGTGCATGAACCAGATTTATATCTCTGCCAGTGACAAATCCTTCTTTTTCAACTGCCGGGCGGATATACTTGTCCATTGTACCAGGTGAAACGGTAGATTCTATTACTATAACTGCGCCTTTAGGACAGACTTTAAGTACGTCCTTTACTGCCGCTATCACATAACAGGCGTCCACTTTCTTGCTGAATTTATCATATGGGGTTGGTACAGATATAATATAAGTATCTGTGACCTGATATTTTGAAGTGAACTGTATTCCAGCTTTTACAGCTTTTGTAAATAAATCGTCAATGCCCTTTTCTTTAAATGTTGTTTTTCCACTATTTAATGTTTCGACCAATTCTGTATTGTAGTCTGTTCCGATTACTTCAACGCCATGTGACGCCATCATTAATGCTGTGGGGAGCCCGATATATCCCAATCCAATCACGTTAACCATTGTTATATTCTCCTTTTAGATAATTGTTTGATGTATGATGCTGGAATATGTACCCTGTCCAATAAAGCCAAAAGGGAATCCAATGCCAAAAGGTCATGCTTGTCATTAATGGAACAATCCACATAACCATCATAATCAGGTAAAAATTTTTCTGATATTTGGTATATGATCTGAAGCAAAAGAGGCTTCTCAAGAACAAAGCAATAAAGAGAACCATTCCAATCAATCCTGCCATGACTAAAATATCCCAGAGAATATTATGAACATAGAATCCTGCCTGCTCTTCATAATACCCGATGCCATGTCCTAAAATAGGATTTTGAAAAAATAATCGTTTCCCACGCCTGATCAAATTGATCCTGTCGCTGTTTACACTTCCTCCTTGCCCATCAATTATTTTATATAATGTGTTTAAAGAATAGCTGTTTAATCCTCTGCTGTGGAAAAAGAACAGGATTTTTTGAAAGATCTGAACTCTGAATAAATAGGACAGGTACAATATGCTGAAGACAAAAAGAAGCCGTCCCTTTCTTATATTCCCATCCACCAGTATATAAACGCTGATGCCCAAAACAATGGCTGTTAACAATGCTCCTTTATTTCCAAAAAGCAAAAGCATGAATGCAGCGCATGCATAGATTAAGTGAATTTTTCTTTTATAGAAAAAGGCCATTATAATACTTCCTGCAAAGGCGGGCAGCATAACATCGAACCCATATACCATATAATTTCCGGTTAACAAATAATTGTTGAATGGATCATAAAAAAAGATCACTCCGACAATCTCACAGACAGCGGCCCACAAAAACAGCAGTTTCTGATACTCAACAGGATTTATAAAAAAGAACATAGGAACAGCACCGAAAATTAAAAAATATTGAAAATATTCGCCAGTATACTTGCTTCCATTCAGAAATAAACTTATAAAAAATATAAAACTTACCAATAGAACTACGAACAGCCACCGCTGGGCATTATCTTTATGAATGACAAAATCAGATGCATAAAGATATGCTGCAAATAAAACTGCAATTGCCATAAATAATATCAGTGTAGATCTATCCTCATGTGCCTGTGTAATTTGTCTGAAGATAATAAAAACAGAATAGTATAAAGCAATTATCAGTTCTTTTGATATTATTTTTCTTTTTAACCGTATATTTCCAATCTTCATCGGCTTACTTTCCTTTATTCCTGCAGAGCGTGTCTATCAATTTAGAATAATTTCTATTTTGATATTCTCTAGAATAGCGATCAATCTCTAGTTCTCCTATCTTTAATTTATCTGTTTTCCATTTCTTATAAATCAAATTCATTGTACGATAAATACTTTCCACATCATTCTTACATGAAACTCCAATACCATTTTGTCTTATGATCTTTGCATGATTCCCATTTGGATCACCAATAGACATAACTGGCTTTTGAGCTTTAATGTAGTCATAAAATTTACCGCTGATTAGATATTTAGAGGAATGATCTGAAGCAGTATGGATTAAAAGCAGTACGTCGCTATGCAGCAGCTTTATATTTGCATCTTCGCTGTTTACTTGTCCAATAACATCAAAATTAACTGGATATTTTTCCTTTATCTCAGACGCAAGTTTTGAAGAAGGATTTGCAGCCCCCACAAAACACAACTTGATATGTAATCCATCTTTTATACAGCGTTCGAATGCTTTGAGCAGTTTTGTAACATCCCGAAAAGTCTCTTTTGAACTCTCAGAGATATCAATAGCGCCCACATATGTTAATTCCATAAAATCCTTTTTTTCGCATTTCGATAAAGATGTATCTATATTCGCCCATGTTGATAAGCTATAGCCATTTTCTACTACATAGGTTTTATTCTTTATAATAGGAAAGGTTTTTTCCATATCTTTTGCCAGATTGTGATTCGTAAACACAGCGCAATCTACATACTTCATGTTTTTCTTTTCCGCTAATCTTGCAAAGAGACTTCTTTTGTGCCATAGATTCCAAGGATCCCGATAATCTAAAATGACAGAAATATGATTTTTCTTTTTTATGTATTTAACAATTGAAAACATTCCAAATGGGGGACCAGAAACTATTAAGGTATCAATTTCATTTTCAGTAATATAATCCGATATCTCTTTTTTCCAACTACTGATCCAGTTTCTGGAAATCAATCCCATAAGATAAGAGGGTTCGTTAAATATCCATTCATCTATTTTTACTAAGATCTTAAACAACGTTTTTTTGCCCTTGATAATATTTCTTAATTTTCCAATAAAGTTTGCACTTATGTGATCTGTTTTTTTATTAGAATGACTTACCTTTTTAGAATAAACAAAATTTCTGAATATCTTGTTTTTTATCTCAAGGGGCATGGTGGAAAAGTGAATTTCTTTGCCGTAGAATTGTTCCTCATTTGTCTTGGCAGAACAAACGGTAACGTTATATCCTTCTCTAATCAAATATTCTGCAAGATAATACATTCTTTGGCATCCGCCCCATGACGAAGCATGTGGAATCATACTATATGTAATAATTAAAACGTTGCGTTTCCTCATTGTTTGTCTCCTAACTGCATAGTACACAATGACCTTTTTCCTGTATGGACAGAATCAAAACACAAAATATTCCCGCAGGGACTCACCCTGGGATGAAGGTCGCAGGCGATATTAAAGCGAGGATCTCTGGTCTGAAATTTTTTTGGCGATTTGACATCGACCAATAATTTTATCTCGTCAGTTTTTATATTAACAAGGTATATTTTTGCATACCTTCTTTTATCAGGATAAGTATCTGTCACGAAATAATCTGTTCCTTCAATATAAGATTGGTGTCCGTCGGAATTAAGCGCTTTTGCTACATGTTTATACTTCTCCATTTTGTAGTTATCAAAAATATAGTGCCCATCGACATCATTGATTTGACAATATGCTAATATGCCATGGCGTTTACTCCAAACATAATGAGAAACCATTCCTGATGTGGGGGATAGACAGATATCATTTCCATCTAAACTGCATGTAATTAATCTTGAGAATCTTTGGTTTGGATCATCAAAGGTCCATCGGTGTAAAAATGCTATTTTTGTTCCATCTGGCGAAAACTCCGTATGAGTCACAAAATGTTTTGCATGTTCCATGGACTTTTCTGGTTTTATACTTGCTAATGTTTCGAGGGAGATAATCAGTTTGCGGGAATTATTTTTTATATCAATTAAAAACAATCCTGTCTGTGACGGTTTTTTTTCTTCTAAAAATGGCTGGTCGCCATATGCATATCCATAACCAGGCATATATTTTTCAAGTCTTTCGTGGCTGAAAGAGGTTGCAAATTTTCCGTCTCTGCTTACAGTATCTATTTGGTACTCTAATTCCCGAAATGAATTATTGGTTATGGAAAAAATTCTAGAGCCGGCGGTTCCATTTACAAGATCATTAAAGATCATTGAATCTGACCCTTCTCCCAGCCACTGTAGTCTGCACCCTTTATGGTAATTCCACGTAAGAGTTTCCCCTATTTCAGTAAACTTATTGTCTGACAGATTCCAATAACCTACCCCAAGGTTTTCTCCTTTCTGTGGCATATGCAAGGAAATTTTTAATTTATTTGCAAGCATAAGGTTCCCATTAATTGGACTAAGGTCATGAAAGCCATAGTAAAAACCTTCTTGAACTTTTAATTCATTCTGAAAGTAATTTTCTCTATCCGGCAGTAAATCAAACAAGGATTGATATAAATCTCTGACTTTTCCTTTTAACGTTGGGTTAGATTTTAATAGATCATAGACAGCTTTTTCTATTCTATTCATTAAAATATCTCCTTAAGAGCATATCAACCGCTTCGTAGTTATATCTATAGTAGGCTTTGCTCTTTAATGTTCCTGTGCTGACATGTTCTGCATCATAAATCTTTAGACATGGCTGATACACTGTTTTTAAATGGTTTTTCCTGAGATTCTCTGCTATGAATATTTCTTCTCCAAACAAAAATACAGGATAGTTCATAACAGATAAAAATGTCCTGAAGCTTGATGTAAACAGCATAAATGAACCGTGGGGCGCGTAAATATAGGTTTCTCGCTGATCCTGTACCTTTTTGCGCCGCCTCAAATAAAAGGCTTTTTCATAGAACATATGCAGAAGCGGAAATTTATACATAATCCTTAACAGTTTAAGCTTTTTTGCATTTGTTCTGTCAATCATTTTAGGATTTCTATCCCCATGTTCAATATCAGACCAGATAGATGGAGCAACGCAGCCGATATTTTTATCTAAATTAATTTTTCCCAATTCTGAAAAAAATGTATGGTCCATAATTAAATCAACATTTGAAATAATATAATAGCTGTAATCAGATAAGCGATAGTTACCTGAATTTATTGCAAACTTAACCCCTCCAAAATACCCTAAATTATCATGTGTTATAATCTGTCTTACACGAACATTTTTATAATTATTTTGTATGTCAATTGGTTCATTAGAATTGTCCACTACGCAAATATCCAGTTCCACTTGACCATTAGAATTAAATAATGCATTTTCGATAGATTTTATATATTTTTCAAAGGCTTCATAAGAATTATAGAGCACACATATTAGCAGAATTTTCATCTTTCATCTCCAACTTTAATAAAATTAGACTTCATTTTAAAAGAAATATTTTTTCACCCCATTCCATACAAAACAGCACACATGAAACGCTGCCCTTCCTTTCGGAATCCCTTCCTCCTGTGTCTGGATCTCCCAGACCTGCCGGATGCTCTTCCCTTTGCCGGAAGACAGCGAGCCGCTCCTTACCCGGTAACGCACCAGCGCTTCATTGATGCCGCAGGCAGTGGTACCGTCCCGCAGAAGCCCCAGCCAGGCCGCATAGTCCTGCCCGCTTCTGCGCAGGGGCATCCTGAAGTCCCCCAGCAGGTTCCGGTCAAGGATGACGGAGGAGGTTGCAATGATGGTGCTGCGGAGGAGACAGCTGTAATCGCAGCTTTCCCGCAGGCTCCGCTTTCCCTTGACGGTTCTTCCCCTTTCGTCCATCATCTCGATGGCCGCGTAGGAAAATGGGCAGTTCTTTTGTTTCATCAGCCGGATCTGCTTTTCTGTCTTCTCCGGCCGCCACAGGTCGTCGCTGTCAAGGAAGGCTGCATACTGGCCGGATGCCAGCTCCAGCGCCTTATTTCTGGCGGCGCCGGCCCCCATGTTCTTTTCCTGCCGGCAGTAGACAATGCCTGCATGCTTTTTCTGAAACCCGGCAATGATCTCCGCGGACCTGTCCTTGGAACAGTCGTCAACCAGCACAACCTCTAGGTCAGGGTAGGTCTGTGCAAACACGGAGCGCAGCGTCCTGCAAAGATACTTTTCTGCATTATAGACAGGAATAATCACAGAAACCCTGCCCCTTACATATTCTTTTTCCATCCCAAATCATGCCTTTCCATAAATCATGCCCTTCCATAAATCATGCCTTTCCATAAATCCCAGTGGCCCAGTCCTTCCATTCCTCCCTGCGCCCGCAGGCAGCCTCTGCATAACTTCTCTGGAGCGCTTCCGTGATCCTGCCGGCCCTGCCTGTGCTTCCTGCCCCCACTGCATGTCCGTCTATGCTCCATACCGGCGTGATCTCCATGGCGGATCCGCATAGAAAAGCCTCCTGGCAGGCATAAAGCTCCGTCCGGTCAATGGCCCGCTCCTGGGTTTCAATGCCTTCCGCCTCCGCCAGCTTTAAGACGGTGTCCCTGGTAATGCTCTCCAAAATACTGTCCGTAAGGCGGGGCGTTGCCAAGACCCCTTTCCGGACCATGAACAGGCAGGCGCCCGGCCCCTCTGAAACCGTTCCGGCGTCATTTAAGAAGAGGCAGGTGTCATATCCATTCCTTAAAGCCTCCCGCTGCCCCGCCCGGCTGTTCATGTAATTGGCCCCGCACTTGATCCGGGGCGATAAATTTTCATCACTGATCCTTCGCCAGGATGCAATGCAGCAGTTTAACCCTTTCTTATTGTATTCTGCACTGGTCTTCCTCCTTGGGATCGGAGCCACAAACATTTCCACCGGCCCTTCTGACCCCCAGGAGCCTGTCCCGTCCACAAACAGGGTCTGGCGCACCGATAAGTCCTCCCTGTATGCATTCGCTGTTACCACGTCAATAAGCGCCTTTTTCATCGCT
>JAAWBG010000107.1 GCA_022792535.1 Lachnospiraceae bacterium | reverse complement strand
CAATATATTTTTTATGAATCTCCTTTAGATAAATTAAGAAAAAATAATTTTTCACTTTCTAATGAAGAAGACACTTGTAATTATTTAGTTTATGAATATGATGTTAGTGGAAATTTGATCAAAGAAGTTGATAGAGAAGGAAATATAACAAGTTATAAATATGATAATTATGGAAATGTAATAGAAAAAATATACCCAAATAATTCTAGTAATATTTATGAATATGATGTACTTAATAGATTAACAAAAACATATTTTAAAGAGACAAATGAAAGTGATTCTATTTTATTGGAAGAAAAATCTTATGTAAATGCTATAAATAGTACTATTACTACTAAAACGTATATAAATAATGCAGAATTTAAAACAAAAATAGAAACTTATAATTGTAATGGGCAATTAACGACTGTTCAAAATGAAAATGCAACAAGTACTATTACTTATTATGCAAATGGTTTAATAAATACTGAAATGGATGCGAATGATGGAAAGATAATTTATTATTATGATAAAATAAATCGTTTAACTAGAAAGTATGAATTATTGTCAGATAATAAATATAAAGCAACGTTTTATGTATATGATAATTTAAGTAGAATGATTGAAGAAAAAGTAGGAAAATCATTTATTGCAGATAATGAAGTTCCAGATAATTTTATTAGTATTTATTATGAATATGATGGAAATTCTAATATAATAAGAAAAACAACTTCTTCTGGTGAAGAAAGTCTTTATACTTATGATGCTTATAATAATGTTATTAAAGAAAAAATAAAATTAAAAGAAGATACTTATAGAACAAAAACATATGAATATAATTATTTAAATAAAAAGGTAAAAGAAACAGATGAAAGTTTAGTAGCTACATATGAATATGATAATGTAGGTAATTTAATAAAAACTACTACTGGAGAAAATATTATAACTGAGTATGAATATAATAAGAATTATCAAATAACAAAGAAAAAGTTAGATGGTCATATTGAAGAAGAAATTATTTATGATAATATGGGTAATGTTATTAGT
>JAAWBG010000019.1 GCA_022792535.1 Lachnospiraceae bacterium | reverse complement strand
TATTGGGGCTTTAGATTATTTTTATGGATAATTGATAGTTATCTGTTGGATTTGGTGCATCAAAGCAGCACGGTGAATTAGGGAATATCCATTATGAAGGAGATAAACGATGAATGAGTTGCAATTGTATAGACAAGATGATTTCATAGAATTTAAGAAGTTTGAAAGCAGAAACTTATCATACGCTGTATTTGAAAATATTGATTTTCATAAATCTATACATTTGATTTCATTTTTTAGAAGTGATTTTAGAGGAACAAAATTTACTAATATTCAATTTTATAAAAATAATTTTGATAGAAGTGATTTTTTGAGTGCAGTGTTTATTGATTGTAGATTTGAAAAGGTACAATTTGGTTGTTGCCAGATGAAAAATTGCTATTTGAAAAATGTTAAATTTACAAACAATCTTTATAGAAATACTTCGATACATTCGACAACATTTGTTGACTGTGAGTTTCCGGATGAGACTTTTTTAATCAATATGCAACACTGTAAGCTAATCAACTGCACATTTAGTGGCTGCACATTTGAAATGTCAACTACTGATAGTGATACATTTGAGAGTTGCAGTTTTGACAATACTAATTTGGCCACTATGCATGCTGAAAATCATAAGTTTGTAAAGTGTCAATTCAATAATGTGTGTATAGATTCAAGCTATTTTTTTGGCTATTCAGTTGCAAATTGCCTGTGGAATCAAGTTACTTTTTTATATAGAGGGGATTATGTATGCTTTGAAGATATTTTGGTAGAAGATTTTCTGAAGACATTGGAAACAGAGCATCGCTATAATGATATAATTAACTTCTATATAAATAAAAGAGTACAAGAAAAAATTCCAGACATATTGAAAAAATGTTTTTATTATTATAAAGAATTACCGTATGGCAGAATGCTGGATATTTCTATTATATTAGAGAATTTGGCTTTTGCGGCAATATACGAAACAGTAGATTATGATATTTTGAATGAGGCGATAGCAATTATTACAAATGCAGATATGTCAAGCTATTGTTTTGATGAACGAATTGAAATTGATGCATTTTGTACAAAATTGCAAAGTGCATTATATCTAATACCACATAGTGAAAAGTATCTTGCAAATATTGATATAAACAGTATATCTACATTAAGTATCAGCTTAAATAGCGATGATTATGATAAATGTGTTCAAACTGCGGAACAATTATTAAATTCCATTTCTGACAGTGGTTATTGGACGTTGATTGAAAAAAAGAAAGGTTCTTGGATACTTATATACTCAGCAGCAACAGTTATAGTATTAGCAGCATTGCCTAAAATAATAAAAAATTTTGCAGATATTTATTTTGATATAAAAACAAAAAAGGCTTTAAGCGATAAACTTTTACAAAAATTGAAAGCTACAGACGTATCTTTAAAAGATATAAAAAAATTGACGTCTGTAACCCAAGAAGCTGAGTTACTGTTACCTGCAGGCGAGTGTATGAATAAAAATATATCAAAGAATTTAGCAGATGTCGCAATTGCGGCTATTACTGCAAATATGTAATAATTTTTCTATTGCGCTCAATAACTCATATGTTTCCGTTGCAAGATTGATTCTAAAGCAATAATATTCTGATGAATTATAATAGTACCTTGAATGGGGAATAGTTACAATGCTTGTTTTATTGTATAATTCATTTATAATATCTTGATCTTTTGACGATTTAAAGTGGATTTTAGGAATCCCTAAAAGGGTAAAATACCCACAAGTACTTTTGCAAAGTTTAAGGTCTGTTCCTAAGATTAATGAGCATAGTAAGTCATAATTGTTTGAAGCGCAGTCTAATGCATTTATGATAAACTGATTAACATTCGTTATATTGTTTGAAGAGTATATTGTATGTAACAAGGATTCTTGAATATATGATATACTCCCCAAACATATTTCTGCATCTACGTTTATATCGCTTATAAATTTCTTCGAACTAAATATAACTGCATTTTTCATTCCGTTTAGAAATATACGTTTTGAGACTGACTCAAATAAAATGCAAAAATCTGAGTTAATGGCCATTTGTATTAATTTAGTATTATGAATATGAGAAAATGAATCCCACTCCATATTTCCATATACATAGTCTATTAATAAATAGATATGTTGTTTTTCGCATAATGATATGAATTTTTCTAAAATTGAATCATTCAAGGCTATTCCTGAACCAAAAAATGGTTGAATTAAAATAAGGGAATGTATTGAATTTTCCTGAATTTCTTTTTCCAATTTAGTAAAATCAAATGCTATTTTCTCGAATAAATTTATATCATAATGGTATATTTTTTTGCCAAAAATATTTAGAAGATGTATATAGGTAAAGTAAATTGGTCCAATAAAAAGGAAATTCGATGCTCCTCGTTTGAAAGTTTGTAATAATGAGATAAATGCAGCACTTGTTCCGTTGGACACAATTGTAATACATTCTTTAGATATTTCTTTCCCCTGTTCGTTAAGATATGAGGATATTTGTTTCTTTAATATTTCCATGTCTTTTGACATAATATATGTGTTTTTGTGTTCCTGCTGATGTATACTTTGTTCAACAAGGTTAGCATCAATATTTAAAATACGATCATTCTTATCCCAGCTGGAAATAAAAAAGGCATTTTCATTACTTGCCAGTTCCAATATATCATGAATATCAGTAGAATAATTTTTTACAGATTGAATATGCATTTTCATGAACCTCATTAATAATCTATAATTCCACATAAATTTTCCACTTACACCTCGACAGTGTTAAGTAGGGAAAATGCCATTATTTGTAATATTTATGCGGTATTCAAGGAACTTGCATCAAAGTGTAAGTCTAAAGTATTTACGGAACTATAGATAATTGAATAATTCCTAATTTTTTATGCTGCTTTGATGCACCAAATCCAACAGATAACTATCAATTATCCATAAAAATAATCTAAAGCCCCAATAAAGCCGGTCTTTACAATAATACAAATAAAAAGCCCTTCCATTTTGTGTGAAAGAAATATATTATTATATTTAGTAGAATTTTAAAGAACTTGGAAGAGAGTCTTTACGCATATAGAAAGTCCATATAACTGGAAAAATAAACACAGATAAAAATATGCAGAGACAATCTTTTTCACAAAAGCAAAATTTATCCTCATCTGTTCTCTGTTAGGAAAAAGGATACATATCTTTTAATTTAATGTAGAGCGAATTCTTGGAAATAAAAGAAAGTTAGCAGATCAACTGGAAAGTTAGAAGGGCGGGAATTTATGGATATATACAAATTTTGGAAAGACATTTTAGAACAAAATGCAGATGTTATCAGAGATTATTTTCACCAGAATGCTTATGTAAATTGGCATTGCACGAATGAACATTTTACCGTGGATGAATTTATGATTGCCAATTGCGAGTATCCTGGCAATTGGGATGGGGAGGTGGAAAGAGTAGAAAAAATAAATGATTTATTTATTACGGTAACCCATGTATATCTTAAAGATAGAACCCGGTCATTTCATGTGACATCTTTTATTAAAGTTATGGATGACAAAATTGAAGGGATTGATGAATATTGGGCAGATGATGATGCCCCGCCTAGTTGGAGAGCGGACAAGCAGATTGGAAAGGCGATTAAATAATTTTTGATTTTCCGTTATGTTTTAGCCTGAATGGATTTGATGTTCGATATAGAAACGTCACAGCAGATGCTTTTTCGAATCGCTGGATCATTGGTACGATTGTGGAAGATGTAAAGGAATTTTGACACGCATTTTCTCCTTTTGGAAAAGACTTTTGATAGAAAAATATTTTGAGATTTGCTAAACTCATAGCCGAAGGAGGTTAACAATGAATATTGGAGACAAGATCAGAAATGCTCGTGAGAAAAATAAATTGACGCAGACACAGGTATCAGAAAGTTTAATGGTTTCCAGACAGACAATTTCAAATTGGGAAAATGGGAAGTCATTGCCAGATATTTTGAGTGTAATTCGAATGAGCGAACTTTACCAGATAAGTCTGGATGATTTACTGAAAGGAGACAAGGCTATGATAGAAAAAATGGAAAAGGATGCTGAAAGAATTAAAACCGAAAAAAGAATTATAAAATATGCATGGATTTCTATCTTGGCAGGTGTTGTCATGCTTACACTTACGAATATGTTTGAAGGGAATCCTGTTGTGGAATTTCTCAACGGAGCGATACCATGGGTATTGTTGGGATTGACATTTTTGTTTTGGATTTTGTCTTTGAATAAACAAAATGCAAAGGGAATGCAAGGATAATATCATCAAAATTAGTAAAAATAGGTTGCAATTTGTATGGATTTGAAAGGAAAAATACGGAACAGAATAAAAATCCAGGAATACCAGAAAAATTTTGGCTCTGAGAAAAATAGTTATAGAACGTGAAATCCGTTTGATAACTGTTTTTCTCAGGGCTTTTTCATTCAGGCAATTATGGCACCTGGAACTATCCAACTTCTATAGATTGAAATCTTTTCTGGGATGTTTACGGACCAGGATGTCTCTTTGTTTTGCCATTGTCACATGAGTGTATATTTCCGTGATATTGATAGAACTATGGCCTAGCATTTCTTGGATGTAGCGGATATCTACGTCAGCTTCCAGAAGGCTGGTGGCAAAAGTATGGCGGAACATATGAGGGGTGATATGCAATTCAATGGAGGCGAGGGAAGTATATTTGTTGATCATTCGCCGCACTGCCTGATCAGACAATGGTTTTCCGGCCTGATTTATGAAAAAGTGACTGCAGGATTGAATTTTTGTGTGAAAATTGTCTTTATATTCCTGCAAAATTTGAATAACGGAAATATTTCCTATTTGAATGCGGCGTTCTTTTCGGCCTTTGCCATAGATCAGAATTGTTCCGTCTGATAAGTCTACATCCCGATCTTTTAAGGTGCATAGTTCTGAGATTCTCATGCCTGTGGCAAATAAGAGTTCAGTAACCGCAATATCCCGCAGAGCAGTTCTTTTTTGATAAGGAGTTTTGGCAGTTCGGTATTGTTGATAGATCGTAGACAGGAAGGTTTCAACGGTACGTAGGGGAATTGTTTTTGGCAGTATGACAGGTTCCCGAAAACGCAGCTGTATTTTGCCGAAAGGATTTCGGTCCATGATCTCCCGGTATTCAAAATAGTGAAAAAGGGCTTTCAGAGAAGCAACCTTTCGTTTTACGGTCTTAGGTTTGTACTGCTGATGAAGTCTGGCAATATGATTTTCCAGTATGTGGGAGGTGACTTGTGTAATGTCAAGAACGTCAGTTTGCTCCTGGAATTGCCTTAAGTCAATTTTGTAGGCCTTCAGCGTCTTTTCGTCCAGACATTTTTGGGTTTTGCAATAGGTTAGATAATCTTGAATCTGTGTCTGTAAGTTATCCATAATGAAGTCTCCTTTGTGTGAATTTATTTTTACCGCCAATAAAATATTTTATGGAGGTATTGTTTACGGTATGGGTTTCGGGCTTTTTTGAAAAATAAAAGGGCGGTTGTCTTTCCATAAATTTCAGTTTATAATAGGAGTAATAAAATAAATAGAGTGATATTTACTGTGACACATATCCGATATAGTAAATATGACATGAAGAGGCGGAGAAGATTGAGAAAACAAATAGAAAATAAGATAGCCTGGGAGGAATTGGGGATCTCAAATGACTTTTTGTTTAGCAAAGTTATGCAGGATTCGGAGTTGTGTAAGGGACTGCTGGAGAGAATCCTGCCCGATTTGGAAATAGATCATATCGAATATCCCCAGTTACAAAAAGAAATCAAGCAGGATGCAGATGCAAAAAGTGTTCGGTTAGATGTGTATGTACGGGATGGAAAAGGAACAGTATACGATATTGAGATGCAGGTTGTAGATACAAAAGAATTACCCAAAAGAAGCCGGTATTACCAGAGCATGGTGGATTTGCAGATGCTTGACAAGGGACAGCATTATAAATATCTGAAGCCTGCTTATATTATTTTTATATGCCAGACAGATATTTTTGGCAGAGGAAGACATATTTATACCTTTGAGAATATCTGTAAAGAGGATAAACATATTTCGCTGGAAGATGGGATGACAAAGATATTTTTAAATTCGAAAGGGGATCAGGAAGACGTAAGGAAAGAATTAAAAGTATTTTTGGATTACGTAGCAGGGAAAGAATCAGAGGATCTTTTTGTGAGAAAATTGATGAAAGCAGTAGAACAAGCAAAAAGAAATAGGGAATGGAGGCATGAATATATGACATTGTTAATGCGCGATCAGGAGAATTTTGAAAAAGGAATAGAGCAGGGAATAGAACAGGGGATAGAAAAAGGAATAGAACAGGGAATAGAACAGGGAATGATTGTGATGATTGAAAACGCCTTATTGACTACGGGGAGTGTGGAGCAGACAGCCCGGATTTTAAAAATTGATCGAGAGAAAGTAAGAGAAGTCGCCAGCCATAAAGGGATTTTAATAGCAGATTGACGGATCCATATTGATTATAAGGGGATGAAAAGGCAGTGAGCCAGTAAAATGGTTTACTGCTTTGTTTTCTTTTATAGGAAATTCCTTCGGATTTCCTATAAAAGAAAATAATAAGAGCACTCGCACAAGAAGTAAAATATTGCTTCGCAATTGTGCTCGGCGCGCAAAGTGTCCAGGCCCCTCATGAGTGAGGGGTTAGGGGAGATGAAGTGGGCCTGCCCACTTTGTTCTTCTATAGGGAAGACATGCATTTCCGCTTTTTTCTTGAATCATTTAAGGCCAGGAAAATTGATTACTGTGATTCAAAGGGCAATCTACTTTACGAAAGGTGTAAAGTGTGATAGGGTTAATTTACGGAAAAAAGTAGTGTGAAAAAGGAAAAGAGAAAGGGGAGGAAAGGTTCATGATGGGACATGTGGGATTTTCCTATATAGGATTAGCATTTTTAGTGATGCTGTTTATTCCCAATCTTATTTGGACGAAAAAAATGCCTCAGGGATACACGGCAGAAAATGAAAATAAAGTGTTGGCGTGTTTTGAGAGAGCAGGAGAGGCTTTGACCTGCTGTTGTGCGGTGGCCTTTGCAGATTTTAACTGGCATGGATGGTCAGCCTGGTCTTTGTGGCTGATGGGTGCCGTGATCTTAATGGTATTGTACGAACTGTGGTGGATACGTTATTTTCGGGGAGAAAAAAGGATGGCAGACTTCTACAGCAGCTTTTTGGGGATTCCAGTTGCAGGTGCTTCATTGCCAGTGCTGGCTTTCTTCTGTCTGGGTATCTATGGAAAGGTAATCTGGATGTTGATTGCGGTCTTAATTCTAGGGATTGGACATATTGGGATTCATTTACAGCACAAGAAAGAAATTGCGTCAGATTGAAATGGTATAAGATATATTTAAAGCACCTTGGATGGTATAAGATATATTTAGAGCACCTTGGAATGTATAAAAGAGATGGGAGGCATTTATGGTAGATAAGATAACGTTTATGGAGACGCTTCGGTCTGTCCAGGAGATTGCCCGGACTGGGGCAAAACCCATGACAAAGGAAGAGATACAGGGTTATTTTCAGGATATGGACCTGACAAAAGAACAGCAGGACATGGTCTATCAATATCTGAGCAGGCCCCAGGAGGAGTCTGCGGCAGAAGCGGGTGAGAATCTTTCTGAAAATGGAAAGGGGGAAGACGGCTTAGGAGAAGATGGGAGAAAGGGTAGGACAAAGGATAAGGGAACAGAGGAAAATATTTCTGCTAAATCAGGCCATTCTCCGCATTTTCAGATGTATCTCAATGAGATCAAAGGGATCTCTGCGCTGGGAGAGGAAGAAAAAGGGGAGTTGTATCAAAGGCTGTTGGCAGGGGAGAAAACAGTGATCGCCGCTATTTCCAGCCAGTGGTTAAAAAGGGTTACAGAAATGGCAGAGCCTTATATTACAGATAGGGTGCTGTTGGAAGATCTGGTGCAAGAAGGAAATATGGGACTTTTGCTGGGTCTGGAAAAATTGTCGGCGGGGCAGAGGGAAGAAAAAAATTCAGATGTGTTTCTGGACTGCCGCAAACTGGAACAGAAGCTGGAGTCTTTTGTGGAGGAGGCTATGAGACAGTACCGACAGGAAATAGAGGGGGCAGACAGTGGTGAGAGTACGGTTTTAGCGAAGGTCAATCTGGTTTACGAAGCCCAAAAGGTGCTGGCAGAGGAGAGGGGAACCATTCCCACGCTGGAGGAATTAAGCGAGTATACCAGGATTCCCAGAAAAGAGATTGGGGATATTCTGGCGCTGTCTGAGAAGAAAGGAGAGAAAAGATGAATTTTGGACCGATAGAATATGTGGTGGCTCGTATTGATGGAGATTACGCTTATTTACAACAGATAGAACAGCCAGAGGAAGAATTAAAATGTGTGGCAAGGGCTTTACTGCCGCCGGAGATTGCTGAGGGAACGATGCTGCACTATGAGATGATGGAATACAGTCTGAAAGGTTTGTAAAAATGAGCCAGCTTGCATTTATTTTCCAGTATGTGAAAAAGCATAAGGGTCAGTTTTTGGCAGGAATGGTCACATTATTTGTAGTGGATCTTGCCAATCTGCTGATTCCCCAGATTACGGGAACGATTACGGATGGACTAACTGCCCATACAATGAATATGAGAGAAGTTTTGATTCAAATCTTTTATATTCTGGCGGTAGGCGGGGTTCTGGCAATAGGGCGTTTCCTGTGGCGCTATTTTCTGTTTGGGGCCTCCAGGTCCATTGAGCGGGAACTGCGGGACGGCATGTTCAAACATTTGGAAAAGATGAGCGTGGAATATTACAATGAACATAAAACGGGAGATCTGATGACACGGTTTACCAGTGATTTGAATGCAGTCCGCATGGCGCTGGGGCCTGCGGTGATCTCTGCTTTTGACGCCACTGTGATGGCGGCTATGGTAATCATTCAGATGATGGCCTACGTGGATGTGAAACTGACCTTGCTGGCGGTGATTCCTATGATCTTGATTGCAGTGGGTGAGCTGTATTATGGGAAGCTTATGAAGCAGCGTTATACAGCCCGGCAAGAGGCGGTCTCGGAACTGACAGATTTTGTACAGGAAAGTTTTTCAGGCGTCCGGGTGGTAAAAGCTTTTGTTCAGGAAAAGGCTCAGCGTCGGGCTTTTATGAAGTCCAATGCCTATGCAAGAGAACAGAATCTTCGGGTGGTAAAGCTCCAGACGGTGGTAATGCCCCTGCTGGATGTGATGATTGGGTTCAGCAGTCTGGTTACGCTTTTATATGGAGGGTATCTGGCTTTGCTGGGAGAAATTACGCTGGGCAGGTTTGTGGCTTTTAACCAATATATTACGATGCTGGTATGGCCTATGTTAGCCTGCGGGGAGGCAATCACGATGTTTTCTCAGGGACAGGCTTCCATCAAAAGGATTCAGGAAGTATTTGAGGAGAAGCCGGAGATCTTTGACCGGGAAGAAGTGGAAGAGATAGAAAGGATTCAGGGAGAGATTGAGTTTCGTCATCTGACCTTTCTCCACCGAGGCCATAGTGAGCCTACGTTAAGAGACATTCATCTGAAAATTCCGGCGGGAACCACCTTGGCCATGATTGGACGGACAGGAAATGGGAAGACCACGCTGGTGAATCTGCTGCTGCATTTGTACAATACGAAGCCGGGGATGCTCTTTTTAGATGGCCGGGATATCAATACCATTCCCCTAAAAACTCTGCGGGAGAATATTGCCTATGTGCCCCAGGATAATTTTATGTTTTCCGATACATTGAAGTCTAATATTGCTTTTGGCGTGGAAGAGGAAAATATGACGGAGATCACAAGAGCGGCTCAGGCAGCTTGTATTCATGAGAATATTGCGGCTTTTCCAGATGGGTATGAAACCATTGTGGGAGAACGAGGCGTTACCCTCTCCGGCGGGCAGAAACAGCGGAGTTCCATTGCCCGTGCACTGATGAAAGAAGCTCCGATTTTAATTTTAGACGATGCTTTGTCTGCAGTAGATACAGATACGGAAGAACAGATCCTGAAAAATTTGAAGGAAAACCGCAAAGGCAAAACAACAATTTTGATTGCCCATCGGATCTCTACGATTCAGCATGCAGACAAGATTATGGTGTTGGAAGACGGGGAGGCAAAAGAGTGCGGAACTCATGAAGAATTGATGGCCCTTCATGGCATTTACCAGGCGATGTTTGAAAAACAGCAGTTAGAGGCGGCTGCAGGAGAGAAGAGAGCTTCTTTTGAGGGGGAGGTTCAGGCATGAGACGATTATTATCCTATTTAAAACCCCATAAATGGGTGATGATTCTGGCAACTATGCTAGTGCTTTTGATTATCGGAGTGGAATTGTACCGTCCCATCATTATCGGAGACGCCATTGATGATTATATCAATGGATATTACCGCCCTTATCAGGAAACAGAAGCAGGAACGCCGGGGGCAGTTCGGTATCAGGATAAATGGCTGGTGCGGGCAGAAGAAACAGAACCTATAGAGACAGAGGAATCTTCCGAAAATCTTTACGATCAGTTAATTCTCTATCAAGATCAATATTACATGGCAGAAGGGATCACCTGGAAGGAATGCAGAAGTCTCCAGAATGCCGGGTCAGAAACTTTGGAGCAATGGATCCGTCAGGAAGGAATGGAATCTTTGGGGCGGCAGGAATTAAAAGAACTGCGCAAAGGAGATTTGGCAGGGATTGTTCAGGCGGCCCTCTGGTATCTGATAGTTCTGCTGGCAGGATTTGTGCTGAATGTGGCGGAGGCCTGGATGCTTCAGAAAATGGGACAGGATATTATCTTTCAGATGCGGGAGGAGGTGTTTGGACATATCCACAGCCTGTCTTTGAATTTTTTTAACAACACTCCAGTGGGAAAACTGGTGACTCGTGTGTCCAATGATACAGAGGCAGTGAATGATCTGTTTTCTACCATATTGGTGAAGCTTTTTAAAAATACCGTGAAAATTCTTGGATTTGCAGCGGTGATGCTGTCCATCCATGTGAAAATGGCGCTGCTTTCTTTTTTGCTGCTGCCTGTGGTCACAGGATTGACCTTCTTTTTCCGGCGGTTGTCCAGAGCGGCTTACCGGATAACCAGAAATAAGATCACAGAACTGAATACGTTTCTGTCGGAGCACATTTCTGGTATGAAGCTGATTCAGATTTTCGCCAAAGAGCAGGAAAAGTATCAGGAATTTAAACAGAAAAGTTATGAATTGTATCAGGCAAACTGGCGGGAAGTGATGACTTTTGCCATTTTCCGGCCTCTGATCTATTTTCTGTCTGTGATCGCTATGGTGATTGTGATTGGTTCCGGCAGTTCTTTTGTGTTGGAAGGCAGCATTTCTCTGGGAACCTTATTTGTGTTTATCAATTATATCAGTTCTTTTTTTGAACCTATTCAGGAGCTGGCAGAGCAGTTTGGAACCTTGCAGTCATCTTTGGCCTCTGGAGAAAAGATCTTTTCCATCCTGGAGGAGGAGCCAGAGATCGTCAATCCTCCTCATCCCGCAGCGGTGGAAATCAAAGGGGAGATTGAATTCCGCCATGTGTGGTTTGCCTATGAACAAGAGGAATATATTTTAAAGGATGTAAGTTTCCGGATTGCACCGGGGGAAAAGGCGGCCTTTGTAGGGGCTACCGGAGCTGGAAAATCTTCGATTTTAAACCTGATCGGCCGGTATTTTGATATTCAAAAGGGGGAGATTCTCATAGACGGGGTGGATATTAGGCAGATTGATACAGACGTGCTGCGCAGGGCCATTGGACAGGTGCAGCAGGATGTGTTTCTTTTTACCGGGGATATCCAGGGCAATATTTCCCTGAACAATGAGGCTATTTCTATGGAAGAGATAAAACAGGCGGCCAAAACCGTTCATGCAGATTCTTTTATTGAGAAGCTGCCGAAAGGTTATCAGGAGCCGGTGACAGAGCGAGGCAGCACTTTGTCCGCGGGACAGAGACAGTTATTGTCCTTTGCCAGAACTCTTGCCTATCGTCCTTCTATCTTGGTGTTAGATGAGGCTACTGCCAATATTGATACGGAGACGGAATCAATGATCACAAAGGCTCTTGAAAAACTGATGGAAGGCCGGACTGCCATTATGGTGGCCCACAGATTGTCCACGATTCAGCATGCGGATAAGATTCTGGTCATGCATCAGGGAGAAATCAAGGAGACGGGAACTCACCAGGAGTTATTGCAGAGAGATGGAATGTACCGGAAGTTATATGAACTGCAGCTGGCAGAGTAAGAGAACCTGGAAAATCACAAAGCTGCAGTTGAGAAAAAATTAAAAAATATGTACTTCCTTTGCATTGCCCTGAGGTTTCTGCAAAGGAAAACTTGATTCTTTTATTTGATCCTTTTCAATAGGAAATTTTTACAGATCTCCTATGAGATCAAAACAATGATCCCGCTGGAAGGGAAATATCAGATTCCCTGGTGGGGACTTCGAATCACAGGCTGAATCTGTCTGCCAGAGAGAGCGCAGTCAATAGTTTCTGGCAAAAGTTCAGTGAAGGCAGTCATAGAATTAGGCTTTGCCTGGTAATCGTCCTGGCCGAAAGGAACAAAGTAGATGTTTTTGGTGTTTAGGAGGATTCCGATATTTTTCAGGTTCATGCCTAGGGCGTCATTGGTGGAAAGAGAGAGTACCAGCGGCCGGTTGTTGCGCAGATGAGATTTGGCCGCCATCAGCACCGGAGTGTCGGAGATTCCATTTGCCAGTTTGGATAAAGTGTTTCCGGTGCAGGGAGCAATGACTAGAATATCCATCAGCCCCTTGGGACCGATAGGTTCTGCATCTGGAATGGTAGTGATAGGTTCTTTTCCAGTGAGAAGTCGTGCCCGCTCCAGAAAAGAGCTGCTGGTTCCAAACCGGGAGTCCAGACTGGAGGCGTTTAAAGAGAAGACCGGCAGCAGATTTGCGCCGGTTTCTTTTAATGTTTCCAGTGCTTTGAAGATTTTTTCATAGGTACAGAAGGAACCGGTAAAACCGATACCGATGGATTTATCATGAAAATCATAAGACATAATCTGTGATCCTTTCTATTATTTTTCCAATAAGCTCTCCAGAGGTAATGGGAGAAAAGCGGCCGGGAAGTCCAGGAAGCCGAAAATAGGGCAGCAGATATTGTTCTGTCAGATCGTCAGGGAAACCAAAGGGGGCAGAGGCAATATCAAAAATGTGGCAGGCGTCAGATAATAACCGAATCTGTGCAGGTTCCAGGATCTGTTTTGGGATGGTGTTGATCACGAGACTGCATGTGGGGAGTACCTTTGAGAAATCTTCCCAGGTGATAGGACAGATCCCCTTGCTCTCTGCCTGTGATCGTTTCCACTCTTCCTGTTCCAATAGGGAGAGACTGCGGCATATGGGATGCAAAAGCGTGCCGATGGCAGAACCGCAGCAGCCATAGCCCAGAAGCAGAACATTAGCGGAGGATAAGGAAAAGGGGGTGTAACGAATCAGTTCAGCCAGAAGTCCTTCTCCGGTGAGCAGTGCATTTTCAGCGGAGAATACAGGTGACTGAGAGAAAGAAAAGATAGGGCAGCCTTTTTGGGTCAATTTTTGTTCTGTCTCTTTAGGAAGGCTGTGTACCACGAAGGTTTTATCAGGAGTCAGGGCGTCCCACAATTCTGTCAGCAGACAGGGGGGATCGGAACATGTCTGGAACAGATGAATCCCGTCTTTAGACAGGGGAGTAGGCGCAAGGATCAGATCGGATGCATTTAATGCCTGGGAAATGGAATCTGCAAAGGAGATTTCGGCATTCCAGGGAAAGTCCGGCGTATGAAAGCAAGTGACCTGCCAGCCGGCTTGCAGAAGATATTCTGCAGCGTAACATTGACGCAGATCACCGCCCAAAATGGTGATGGATGATGTTGACATAAGTTTCCTCAGAATTTTTGTATCTTTACAATATATGTTGGAAAGGAAGGAATGGTGATGGAGTTTTTAAGTTTGATAGAATGGAACAGAAAAAACAGATGGAATCAGTCGCTGGCGAGGCCTTTTGCGTAAGCCAGCAGAAGCTCTCTCTGATGGTGGTCCAAAGTCTGGTACAGGTCCAGAAGCTGCTGCTGATCTGGGGTCAGATCTGGATAAGAAATATCTTCTGTAAAAAACTGTGCTAATGTAATGTCTAATCCTGCGCATATTTTTTCAAGGGTGGAGATACTGGGAATCGTGTTTTTGTGGAGCATATTAGAAACGGAGCTGTAAGCGAGGCCGGCATTTTTAGCAAGCCGATAATAGGAAATCCCCTTTTCCTGGCAGAGCCTTATTATTTTTCCTACGACATCCATAAGGAACCTCCTGCGTTAAATATGGATGGAATGGAAACCATAAAACAGATGCGGGCCAGAGAGAAGAAGAGAAGCCCTGTGATTGCTTTTACCACAGAGACTTCTCTGGAAGATCTTGCGCGTTATCAAAGGGCAGGAATAGATGATTGCCTGAGGAAACCGGCAGATTTAATGATTTTTTGCAGAATGATGGAAAAGTGGCTGTAATAAAATTTTGACAAGCGATCTGATTCTGGCTATAATAAAACCACCGAAATAAGAATGTTCAGAATAGGGATAGAGATGGAATCTTATCAATTGACGAGAAGTAAACGGAAAAGCATTTCCATTGTAATTGGAAAAGATGGGAGTATTCAGGTGAAGGCCCCGGACTGGCTGCCCAGATACAAGATTGACCAATTTATTCAGCAGAAGGAAAAGTGGATACGCCAGAAACGGTCTGAACTTGAGAGAATGGAAAAAGACAGACAGATACATACTTTTCAAGAAGGAGATGATTTTTTATTTTTGGGAGAGTATTATCGGCTGTCTTTTCGAGAGGATTTCCAGGGGAAGGACCAGAAATCAGGAAATATATTGCTTTGGCAGAAGAAAAAACTTTTGCTCCTTCCAGGAGCGGAGCAGGAAGGGGCAGAAGTGAGGAGAAAGATAGAAGAGTGGTATCGGAGCCAGGCCAAAAAAATATTTCCAGAGCGGGCGGCATATTATGAACCTCTGGTAACAAAGGAGGCGAAAGTTGTTGGCAGGCCGGTCCGTTCAGTGAACCGTATTGCCATTCGCAATCAAAAGACTCGGTGGGGAAGCTGCAGCAGCAAAGGGAATCTGAATTTTAACTGGCGGCTTCTGATGGCGCCCATAGAAGTGTTGGATTATGTGGTGGTTCATGAACTGTGCCATCTGGTTTATATGGATCATTCCAGGGAATTTTGGCAGATGGTGGAACAGATTCTGCCAGGCGCCGGACAATATCGAAAATGGCTGAAAACAAATTATATTTATTTGGACTGGGAGGAAGAAGCGCCATGAAAGCAACTGTATTGTTATTTCATTTTTCAGAGAGAGACAGGAGAAACAGGCTGACCAGAGCTTTGCTTCCCCTGCATATGAAGATTAAGGAGATTCCAAAAGAACATTATCTGCAGCCGGTGGGATGGCTGGCTGGGGAAAAGGAAGTGCAGCCAGTGGAAGAAATTTACAGAGGGGATGAACTGGCGGGAGAGATGCTGTTGATGGCAGGACTTTCCGGCGGCCAGGTAGATCAGGTGTTAAAGGCCATTCGAAAGTCTGGAATCGGGCCGATTCCTTACAAAGCAGTGCTGACAGAAGGAAATAAGAACTGGAATGTGCTGCAGCTTTTTGAAGAGATTAAGGCAGAACATGAACAGATGAGAAAGGAATAGCTCATGGAATGGAAACAACTGCTCTGTTCAGACAGGGTGAGAAATTATAAAAATCCGTCAGCAAATGATTTTCGTACAGAATACGAAAAAGACTACCACAGGATTATTGGAAGCGCTTCTTTTCGGCGTCTTCAGGATAAGACTCAGGTATTTCCACTAGATCCCAGCGATTTTGTGCGGACCAGGCTGACCCATTCCCTGGAAGTGTCTTCTTTTGCCAAATCTTTGGGACAGAATATCAGCCGAAGATTGCTGACAGAGGAAAAGGACCCGGATTTTCTGCCGGAATACCAGGGGTATCTCTGCGATATTCTCCAATGTGCAGGACTTTTGCATGATATCGGGAATCCTCCGTTCGGTCACTTTGGAGAGACTGCAATCCGGGATTGGTTTCAAAGAAATCTGCCTGAGATCACTTATAAGGGGCAGAACGGAACCGAGAGGCCTTTGACTGGGATTCTGACAGAACAGATGCAGCAGGATTTTTATCATTTTGAGGGAAATACCCAGGCTCTGCGGCTGGTGGCGAAACTGCATTATCTGGTGGATGCAAATGGAATGAATCTGACTAAGGCATTACTTGGAACTATCATCAAATATCCAGGCTCCTCTCTTGAGATTGGAAGCAGCGGTCATATCAAATATAAAAAGATGGGTTATTACTATGCAGAACGGGAATTGTTTGAGGATATTCAGGAAAGCCTTGGCACCAATGGGAACCGCCATCCGCTGGCTTTTGTGCTGGAGGCTGCAGATGATATTGCATATAAGACAGCCGATATTGAGGATGCAGTGAAAAAGGGATGTATCACCTATGAAGAGCTGGTTATGGAATTAGAGGAAGCAGAGGAAAAAATAAGGGAAGATCAGAAAGAATCCTTTTACAAAATGGTGGAGAAGCTGAAAAGGAATTATGAGAGGGCCAGGGAACGAGGATTGCAGCAGCCCAAAATCAATGCAGTGCAGAATTGGATCATCTATATTCAAGGCTGGATGATCAATGACGCCACCGACAGTTTTATTCAAAATTACAATGCATTGATGGATGGTACATATGGGAGACAAGGAGAAGATCTGCTGAAAGGAACTAGTGGAGAAGCTATGATGGAGGTTTTGGGAGATATCGCATTTCGGTATGCTTTTCAGATCAGGCCGATTCTGAAGCTGGAGATTGCAGCCCAATCCATCTTTGATTTTCTGCTGGAAAAATTTGTGCAGGCGGCTTTGTACTATGGAACAGAAAGAAAACTTACCGAAGTCCAGAAAAAAATGATGGCGCTGGTGTCAGATAATTATATTGGGATTTATCATCATTTTGCCAGGGAAATAGATCAGGCAGAAGGAATCGGGGAAGAGAAAGAGGCGGAAAAACTTTATCTGCGGCTGCTTCTGGTGACAGACCATATCTGCGGGATGACGGACAGCTATGCTAAGGGATTGTATCAGGAGTTGAAAGGAATGGAAAGGTAGCGCGAAATAGAAAAGAGACGGGTGGCAGGAGCTGTTGCAAAAGAAAATTTGCAATGGCTTTTTCTTATAGGATTAGAGTGTCAAAAGGGTGAGCCGCATCTGCTCTATCCCATATATTGATGTGCAAATTCATTTGCAAAACGCCTGCGGCGTTTTCTGCTGTTTTGCAGATTGCACAAAAACAGACCTGCACTTTTGTGAGTTATTTTGAAAGAAAATGATTGATTTTGATTAAAAATGATGATACCATACAATTACAATCAAAATCAATCAAAATCAACTAAAAACATTCAAATGGAGAAAAGAAAATGCTTTTGGAAAAACGATTGGAAGAAATCTTAAAATTAGTGGAAAAGGAGGGCAGTGTTACCGTACAGGAGCTGACAGAACGTTTGCAGGCTTCTGAATCTACGATCCGCAGAGATTTAAGCCTGTTGGATGAAGAAGGGAAGATCAATAAGGTTCATGGAGGAGCCACTGCAATTAATGCTTCCTACTATGCAAGTGTTCAGGATGTGGAAGTAGAGTATCGTAAAAATCTGAACTGGGAAGAGAAGACAGAGATTGCAAAGTATGCGGCTTCCCTGATCCGCCCTAACGATCTTGTGTATCTGGATGCAGGAACTACCACAGACCGGGTGATTGATTTTATCACAGAGAAGCAGGCCGTTTATGTGACAAATGCCATTGGCCATGCAAAACGGCTGGTAGAAGCAGGATGTGAAGCCCATATTCTAGGCGGAAAGTTTAAATTGTCTACAGAGGCTATTGTGGGCATTGAGACTGCGGCGGAGATGGAGAAATTTAATTTTACCATAGGATTTATCGGCACCAATGGAATTGACCGCAGATTTGGATTTTCTACGCCGGATATTGACGAGGCGATGGTAAAGCGCAAGGCGGTGCAGCAGTGCAGGAGACCTTATATTTTAGGGGATCCTGGCAAGTTTCAACAGATTTCCCCGGTGACTTTTGCGGGAATTGAAGATGCAGACTTGATCACTACGGAAATTACAGAGGACAGTTATCGGGATCTGAGCAATATTATTGAGATAAAAAATGAAAGAAAGAGAAGGGAGAGAAAGACAGAATGATCTATACTGTTACTTTTAATCCAAGCTTGGACTATATTGTAAGCGTAGAAGACTTTACCTTAGGACGGGTCAACCGAACGACCAAAGAGCTGGTCTATCCTGGCGGAAAAGGCGTAAATGTTTCCTTGGTTTTAAAAAATCTGGGTATGGAAAATACAGCCCTTGGGTTTGTGGCCGGATTTACAGGAACGGAGATTGAACGAGCTTTGACAGAATGGGGTTGTTTTACAGACTTTATCTGGATTTCCGAAGGAATGTCCCGGATTAACATGAAGCTTCGGTCGAGAGAGGAAAGTGAGATCAACGGTCAGGGACCGAAGATTTCAGAGAAGGCGTTAGAGGAACTTTATAAGAAACTGAACGTGATGGAAACTGGTGACGTGCTGGTACTGGCAGGAAGTATTCCAAACAGTATGCCAGATTCCAGCTACGAGCAGATCTTGGCCAGGGTCCAGGAAAAGAAGATCCGGTCTGTGGTGGATGCCACAGGAGACCTTTTGGTCAATGTACTGAAATACCATCCATTCCTGATTAAACCCAATAACCATGAGTTGGAAGAGATCTTCCATGTATCTATGGACAGCGATGAAACGATCATAGCACATGCAAAGAAACTACAGGAAATGGGAGCAGAGAATGTGCTGGTTTCCATGGCAGGAGACGGAGCGATTCTGGCAGCGGCAGATGGAAGTGTTTGGAAAAGTTCGGCGCCTAAAGGACAGGTCATAAATTCGGTAGGAGCGGGAGATTCTATGGTGGCGGGATTTATCACGGGATATCTCAAAAATCAGAATTATGAAGAGGCCTTTTATATGGGAATTGCAGCGGGAAGCGCCAGCGCATTTTCGGAGCGGCTGGCAACCCAGACAGAAGTGGATGTAATTTTGACACAGATGGGATGGAAATAAATGAGATCAATGATTTTCGAAAATGAGAGCAGGGAGGTCAAGGATGAAGATTACAGATTTGTTAGTAAAAGAAGGAATTGATTTGAATGGCAAGGCGGCATCAAAAAGGGAAGCCATTGATAAAATGGTAGATCTGATGGAAGCCGCTGGAAAGCTTGCAGATAAAGAAGCATACAAGGCGCAAGTATTAAAAAGAGAAGAAGAAGGTACCACAGGAATTGGAGAAGGAATTGCGATTCCTCATGGAAAATGCGAGGCGGTTAAAGCACCGGGGCTGGCGGCTATGGTATTGAAAGACGGAGTGGACTATGAATCTCTAGACGGAGAACCCACAGATTTGATCTTTTTGATTGCGGCGCCTAATACAAAGGATAACGTACATCTAGATGTACTGAGCCGGTTATCCGTTCTTTTAATGGATGAAGAATTTACCGGAAAACTGCGGAATGCCAAAACAACAGAAGAATTTTTAAAATATGTGGATGAGGCGGAACAAGAAAAGCTGACAGAAGAACAGGAAAAAGAGGAACCGAAATCTCAGGAAGTACAAAGAGGACTGAACCTGCTGGCAGTGACAGCCTGTCCTACAGGGATTGCCCATACTTATATGGCGGCGGAAGCTTTGGAGAAGAAGGCAAAAGAGATGGGATATTCCATCAAAGTAGAAACCAGAGGTTCCGGCGGAGCCAAGAATGTGCTGACAGAAGCAGAAATTAAAGAGGCAGACTGCATTATCGTCTGTGTGGATACCAATGTTCCCATGGATCGTTTTAACGGAAAGAAAGTGATTGTCCGTCAGGTATCAGACGGGATCAATAAGGCAGAAGAATTGATCCGGCTGGCAGAAAGCGGGAATGTGGAAGTCCATCATTCTGGAAAGACCCAGACTGTTTCGAAAGAAAGGGCCGGAAAAGAAAGCGCAGGACATCAGATTTATAAACATCTGATGAATGGCGTTTCTCATATGCTGCCTTTTGTGGTGGGCGGCGGCATTCTGATTGCCATTGCATTTTTGATTGACGGTATGAGCGTGGATCTGTCATCGCTGGCGCCGGAGGAACGGGGAAACTTCGGTACGATTACTCAGGCGGCGGCATTATTTAAAGGGATTGGCGGTACAGCCTTTGGATTCATGCTTCCCATTCTGGCAGGGTTTATTGCCATGAGTATTGCGGATCGTCCAGGCCTGGTGGTAGGCTTTGTAGGCGGTGCCATTGCAGCCAATGGAAAGAGCGGATTTCTAGGAGCGCTGGCTGCAGGGTTTGCGGCAGGCTATTTGATTGCCGGCATGAAGAAGTTATTGGAAAAACTGCCGGAAAGTTTGGACGGAATCAAAACAATATTACTGTATCCGCTTTTAGGAGTCTTCTTGATTGGAGTGATTATGCAGTATATTGTGGAACCTCCGGTAGGCGCCCTGAATACTCTTTTAAATAACGGGCTGTCCAGCATGAATGGTACCAGCTCTGTTCTATTGGGAATCATTTTGGGAGCAATGATGGCGGCAGATCTGGGCGGCCCCATCAATAAGGCGGCCTATGTATTTGGGACAGCCTCCATTGCAGCAGGAAATTACAATATTATGGCGGCAGTTATGATCGGCGGAATGGTGCCTCCCTGCGCCATAGCTCTGGCAACATTGCTCTTTAAAAAGAAATTTACCGAAGAAGAGAGAAAATCTGGACCTACGAACTTTATTATGGGCTTATCCTTTATCTCAGAAGGAGCCATTCCGTTTGCAGCCTCAGATCCGCTGCATGTGCTTCCGGCTGTGATTATAGGTTCCGGCGTGGCAGGAGCCATTTCCATGGCCTTCAACTGCACGCTGATGGCGCCCCATGGCGGAATCTTTGTATTCCCGGTAGTTGGAAATACGCTGATGTATCTGCTGGCTCTGGTGGTCGGAACCATTGTAGGCGCATTGCTCTTGGGAGTTTTGAAAAAAGAAGCTGCAGAAGCATAACAGGAACATAATATCTCAGTCATTAAGGCCCCCCTTGATGGCTGAAACGAAAATAAAAAATAAAAACTAAGAAGAGGAGAAAACATTTATGAAAACTTTTGATTATATGATCACAGATCCAGAAGGAATCCATGCAAGACCAGCAGGAATTTTAGTAAAAGAGGCAGCAAAATTTGCAAGCAAAATTACCATTGCCAAAGACGGCAGAGAAGTAGATGCAAAACGGATTATGGGCGTTATGAGTCTGGGCGTCAAAAAAGACCACACCGTGACGGTGAAGACCGAAGGAGAAGATGAAGATGCAGCATGCAGTGCATTAGAGACCTTTTTTAAAGAAAATCTGTAAGAGGTGAAAGGAGCAGCCAAATGTTAAAATTTAGTGGGAGCAGTGTATTTGGCGGTGTTGCGATCGGAAAGCTGTTTATTTTCAAAAAAAATGAAAATAAAGTGGAACGCCGGCATATTGAGGATCCAGAACAGGAAACCAATCGTTTTGAGCTGGCAAAAGAAAAAGCCTTGAAACAGCTTCAGAATTTATATGAAAAAGCGTTGAAGGATGTAGGCGAAGCAAACGCTATGATTTTTGAGGTGCATCAGATGATGTTGGAAGATCTGGATTACCTGGATTCCATTCACTATATGATCAAGGAGCAGCAGATCAATGCAGAGTATGCAGTAGCTCAGACCAGCGATAATTTTGCGGAGATGTTTGAAGCCATGGACGATGCTTATATGCAGGGGCGCGCGGCAGACGTAAGAGACATCTCAGAACGGTTGATTGATATTTTGACAGACAGTCAGGGAAGTCTGGATGCATTTCAGGAACCGGTTGTCATTGTGGCAGAGGATCTGGCCCCCAGCGAGACCGTTCAGTTTGAAAAGGATAAGCTGCTGGCAATTGTGACAAGACAGGGTTCTGTAAACTCCCACACAGCTATTCTGGCAAGGACCATGGATATTCCCGCTATTATCCAGGCAGATATTGGCCTGGATCCAGAATATAATGATAAAATAGTGATTGTAGATGGATTTAGCGGAGAAATATACATAGATCCAGATGAAGATACCAGAAAGATTATGGAGGAAAAACTGGCGGAATGCATGGCAGAGAAAGAGCTGCTGCAGGAGTTAAAGGGAAAAGAGGATATTACTCTGGATGGAAAGCAGGTAAAGCTTTATGCTAATATTGGAAATCCCGGTGACGTAGCAAATGTACTGCGAAATGACGCAAAGGGAATCGGCCTGTTCCGAAGCGAATTCCTGTATCTGGAAAGCAGTAATTTTCCAACGGAAGAAGAGCAGTTTAAGGCGTACAAAGCGGCAGCGGAAAATATGGCAGGAAAAAAAGTTATCATTCGTACATTGGATATTGGGGCCGATAAAACTGTGGACTATTTTCATTTGGATAAAGAAGAAAATCCGGCTATGGGATATCGGGCCATCCGCATTTGCCTGAAACAGCAGGAGATTTTTAAAACTCAGCTTCGCGCCCTTTACCGCGCTTCCAATTATGGTGAGATCGCCATTATGTTTCCGATGATCATTTCTGTGGAAGAAGTGAGAAAGATCAAGAAGATTGTGGAAGAAGTGAAACAGGAATTGACAGAACTGGCCGTCCCTTATAAAGATGTAGAACTTGGCGTAATGATTGAGACGCCGGCGGCTGTTATGATCAGCGATGAGCTTGCCAAAGAGGTGGATTTTTTCAGTATTGGAACCAACGATCTGACCCAGTATACGCTGGCAATTGACCGTCAGAATGCAAAATTGGGAGATTTTTATAATCCTCATCATAAGGCGGTTCTGCGGATGATCGAGACTGTGGTAAAAAATGCTCATGCAGCTGGAATCTGGGCTGGAATCTGCGGAGAATTAGGCGCGGATCTGAGTTTGACCGAGACATTTTTGAAACTGGGCGTGGATGAACTGTCCGTGTCGCCGGCTATGGTACTGCGGGTGAGAAAAGTAATTCGTGAGACGGACACCAGAAAGTAAATCTCAAAGAAAGATTGACAGCGCAGACAACAGAAATATGAAAGTTTTGCCTGATAAAGGCTCGGAAAGCAGTGAGTGCATTTCCGGGCCTTTTGATTGAAAAAAGGCAGGTCATATGCTATGATTAAATGCAAAAAGAGATTAGGAAAAGATAGAATGAAAGTAAAAGACACAGGGACTCAAAAATTAGAATGCCTAAAACAATATTTGGCAGATCTGGGCAGCGTGGCAGTTGCTTTTTCCAGCGGTGTGGATTCTACATTTTTGCTGAAAGCGGCCCATGAGGTATTGGGAGAGAAGGTACTTGCGGTAACTGCCAAGTCCTGCTCTTTTCCTGCAAGGGAATTGGAAGAGGCAGAAGCATTCTGCAAGGAGGAGGGAATCCGCCAGGTTATTTTTGAATCGAAGGAACTGGAAATCGAAGGGTTTGCCCAGAATCCGCCCAATCGGTGTTATCTCTGTAAAAAGGCTTTTCTGCAGAAAATTTTAAAAATTGCGGAGGAACAGGGAATTCCATATGTGGCGGAGGGCTCTAATATAGACGACGAGGGTGATTACAGGCCGGGAATGCAGGCGGTGGCAGAACTTGGAATCAAAAGTCCCCTGCGGAATGCAGGGCTGACCAAGGAAGAGATCCGCCTGCTGTCCAGGGATCTGGGCCTTGACACCTGGGAGAAACCTTCCTTTGCCTGTCTGTCCTCCCGGTTTCCCTATGGAGAGATCATTACAGAAGAAAAGTTGAGAATGGTGGAACAGGGGGAAAGGCTGTTGATGGAATTAGGGTTTTCCCAATTCCGAGTTCGGATTCACGGCAGCATGGCAAGGATTGAAGTATTGCCGGAAGATTTTTTGAAGTTGATTCAGGAAGAGAACAGAAATAAAATTACCCAGCAGTTTCAGGAATATGGATTTACCTATGTGTCTATGGATCTGACTGGCTATCGGACCGGAAGTATGAATGAAATCTTAGAAAGAGGAATATCTATATGAACCTATTAACAGCAGAACATTTGGAAAAATCATATACAGCAGAGCGGATTTTATTGGAGGATACTGCCTTCAGTCTTCAGGAAAGTGAGAAGGTAGGGGTGATCGGTGTCAATGGAATGGGAAAATCCACGCTGCTGAAAATAATTGCAGGGATGGAAGAACCAGATGCAGGCAGTGTGATTATGGGAAATCATGTGAAAACAGCCTATCTAGAACAGACCCCTCAGTTAGAAGACACAGATACTATTTTAAAAGCGGCCTTAAAGGGGTTGGAGGGGCAGGATATGGTGTTGGAAAGTGAAGCCAGGTCCATGCTGTCTCAACTGGGATTTTCTAAGGTGGATCAACCTGTAAAATTTTTGTCCGGCGGCCAGAAGAAACGGATTGCACTGGTGAATGTTCTGCTGCAGCCAGTGGAGATTTTGATATTGGACGAGCCTACCAACCATTTGGACAGTGAGATGTCTGCCTGGCTGGAAGAATATCTGACGCGGTTTCGGGGCGCGCTGGTGATGGTAACCCATGACCGTTATTTCCTGGATCGGGTGGCAGACCGGATTGTGGAAGTGGAATATGGAAAGATTTACAGTTACCCTGGAAATTATGCAGATTATGTAGCTTTGAAAATGCAGCGGCAGAGTATGGAACAGGCCAGTGAACGGAAACGGAAAAGTATTCTGAAAAAGGAATTGGCCTGGCTGGCAAGAGGAGCCAGAGCCCGTTCCACCAAACAGAAAGCGCATATTCAGAGAATTGAAGATATGCTGGCGGCGGAAGGACCTGTGGAAGAAAAAAAGGTAGAACTTTCTTCCTTGTCCTCCCGGATGGGGAAAAAGACCATTGAAGTGAAAGAACTGTCAAAATCATATGGAGATCAAAAATTAATTCAAGATTTTACTTATATCTTTTTGCGAGAGGACCGGATTGGAATTATTGGTCCCAATGGATGTGGAAAATCCACTTTGTTGAAGATCATTCTTGGGCAAATAGTGCCGGAGGCCGGAAGTGTGGAGGTGGGAGAGACTGTACGGATCGGTTATTTTTCCCAGGACAACTCCCATATGGAGGAAGAGATGAAGGCCATTGAGTACGTCCGGGAAGCAGCGGAATATGTTGATACAGGCGAGGGGAAGATCAGCGCTTCTATGCTGATGGAACGGTTTTTGTTTGATGGAACTATGCAGTGGACGCCCATTGGAAAATTATCTGGAGGAGAGCGCAGAAGGCTTTATCTGCTGCGGATTTTGATGGACGCGCCCAATGTGCTGATATTGGACGAGCCTACCAATGACTTGGATATTCGGACCTTGACGATTTTGGAAGATTACTTGGATTCTTTTGCAGGTATTGTGATTGCAGTTTCCCATGACAGATATTTTTTGGACCGGATGGCAGAACGGATCTTTGCGTTTGAACAGGAGGGACGTCTGCAGCAGTACGAAGGAAATTATTCAGATTATCTGCAGGCCAGGAAAGAGAGGGGATTCGAGGAAAGCGGCATATTTTCTGGAGACAAAAAGACGGAGAATCGAAAGAGTAAGACTGCCGGAGGCGGAAAGGAAGCTGCCTCTGGGAAAGAAGGATCTGGCGGAAAGAAAGAAAAGCTCAGGCTCAATGAGAAAAGATTGAAATTTACATATAAAGAACAGCGGGAATATGATACCATTGAAGAAGAGATGGCAAAATTAGAGGAAACATCAGATATGCTGGAACAAAAGATTATGGAAAACGCCACAAATTCCCTGAAATTGTCTGAGCTCATGGAGGAAAAAGCCAAAATAGAGACAGAGCTGGAACAAACGATGGAACGGTGGGTATATCTGAATGAGCTGGCGGAAAAGATAGAAGCTCAGAATGGATGAGAAGAGAATCCTTGAATGTGGGAGGAAATATGGACACCAAATTTCAGAAAAAACATGAGTCAGATATGACAAAAAAAGAGAAGCGGGAATTGGAACGTGCAAAACTGGCCTCCATGGATGGAAAAGAAAAGGCAGAATATATTTTTGCCTATTATAAACTGCATATTGCAGTTTTGATCGGAATGATTGTCTTCTCCATTGGAATCGGCGTATGGGTGGATAACCTTCAAAATGAGACGATACTGTATGCTGCGGTTGTCAACGGAACAGAACTGGATACAGCTGTGATGGAAGAGTTTCGGGCTCTGCGGGAAGATACTGAACGTCGCAACAAATATATATTGGATACTTCTATTGTGATTTCAGATCAAGCTGGTTTTGCAGAACTGGAATATGCTTCCAGGATGAAGCTGAAAACTTTGGTAGGCGGGGAGACAGCAGATATCTATATCTGTCCAGAAGAACTGTATCAAGAATATTCCGGACAAGATGGGATTTTGATACCAGTAGAACAGCTGAT
Source organism: Lachnospiraceae bacterium (assembly GCA_022792535.1). Taxonomy (GTDB): domain Bacteria; phylum Bacillota; class Clostridia; order Lachnospirales; family Lachnospiraceae; genus Petralouisia. The sequence goes on along the minus strand of JAAWBG010000019.1, from coordinate 22,901 downwards.
GGGCCGGGAATTTGTGGAATCCCACAGAGAAATCTGCAGGAAAGATGCAGTCCAGGTGGAAAACAGCCAGGTATTGGAACAATATGGTTATCAAAAAAATGGAGCGGCCTACTTAGTGGTTTTTTCTTATGCCAAACATCAGGATGCGGCGGCAGATTTTATCCGTTTTCTGGTGGATGGGAAACTGGAATGACGAACAGTCAATAACCCGCCGCAAGGAGCGGGGCATGGAGCTTGATGCGCCCCAAGGGACGGGGTATCGACCCTTGCGGTATTCACCAAATGCTGGTGCAGGCAAAAGCGCTTGGCTCATTGCTTGCGGGAATGAAGAAAGTAAAAGGCAGGAATTGAGATGGCAAAAAAGGAAAAAGAGATCAAGACAAATGCCATGCGCATTTTGGATAAACACAAGATTGCTTATGAAGTGCTGCAATATGAATGCGATGGATTTATTGACGGAATTCATACCGCTCAGAAGACAGGGGCGCCGCCGGAGCAGTCTTTTAAAACCTTAGTTCTCCAGGGAAAAAGCAGACAATATTATGTGTTTGTGCTGCCAGTGGCAAAGGAGGTTGACCTGAAAGGGGCCGCAAGGCTTGCAGGGGAGAAATCGGTAGAAATGATTCCGGTAAAAGAGATCACCCAAGTGACCGGGTATGTAAGGGGCGGCTGCAGCCCTCTGGGGATGAAGAAAGGGTACCCTGTTTTTCTCTCAGAAAATGCGCTTCAATATGAAAAACTTTATATCAGCGGGGGACGGATCGGAACTACCCTGTGTCTTGGAACAGAAGATTTTCAGAAAGTTACCGGGGCGAAGACAGGAGTGTTTACGTCAAAATAGGGATAGCCATATGAGGATAAGTCATTCATATAGGGATTCCAAGCAGACATTGTGAAATAAGTAGAAAAATCATGGATTTTTAAAATAGAATTTTGTGAGAGGTTATGCGTTTAACCTATTGTAAATTCAGCGTGTTCATCGTAGGATTGAGATAAGATGAATGGGCTGAATTTATAGATGGGACAGGAGGCAGACCAGATGCAGGAGAGAGTTCGAATTCAGGATATCGCAGAGGAGTTGGGGGTTAGTACTGCCACCGTATCAAATGTGATTCATGGAAAGACAAAAAAGGTATCAAAGGAGACGATAAAGCGGGTACAGGAATTATTAGAAAAAAGAGCATATATACCAAGTATGGCAGGCATTCTTCTAGCTCAGAATGATTCACGGGTGATCGGAGTGATTGTAAACGATCATGTGAAATATGAGGGAGCAGTTTTGGAGGATGCTTTTCTCTGTTCTGCTTTAAATGCGCTGCTTCACGAGATTGAAAAATCTGGTTTTTTTATGATGATGAAAAAGACTGCACAGTGGAACGAGATCATACGTTTTGCCTCTATGTGGAATATGGAAGGACTGGTCCTGATTGGATTCTGCCAGGAGGATTACAGGCAGCTCAGGGAAAATATGCATATTCCTTTTGTGGTTTATGATGGATATTTTGAGGAAGACAGTCGGATCTGCAATTTATTTGTGGACAATCATGGAGGCGGACTTCAGATGGGAGAATATTTGTATCAGATGGGACATCGAAAAGTGCTCTGTATTGCAGATAATCATATCTGTATGGATCAGGAACGGATGGAAGGGTGCAGGGAAGGGATGAAAAAGGGGAAGACAGATTTTATGAAAATCCCCTGTATTCAAGAAGAAAGGATGCGCTTTTACGAAAAACATATCCATGAAATACAAAGAGAATATACTGCTGTGTTTGCTGTCTCAGATGAATATGCCATTGAATTCATGCATTTTCTGCAGAAAAAGAAAATTAACGTTCCAGAAGATCTTTCAGTGGCAGGATTTGATGACATTCCTCTGTGTAAAAAGGTGTGTCCAGAATTGACCACTATTGGGCAGGATACCAGAGAACGGGCACAAAAGGCTCTGTCAGCCTTGAAAAAGATCAAAAACAAAGAACCGGTGGAGCCTCTTCAGATTTTGAAAACGAAACTTATGGTGCGTGACAGCGTAAAAAGGATCGAAATAGAACCTTTTGAGAATGGGACAGTTGAGTGAGGTGGACATAATGGAAAAAAGAGAAACTGCCTTTTATCAGGGGGTGGTGCAGATTGCACTGCTGGTTACTTTGCAGTCTTTGCTGCAATCTTCTTTCAGTGTGATGGATCAGGTTATGATCGGGCAATTAGGCAGTGAAAAAATTGCCGGTATTGGACTGGGAGGAAAATTTGCTTCTATCTATTCTGTGGTCTTAGGCGCAATTGCCGGGGCTGCAGGGGTTATGATGGCGCAATACCTGGGTCAGAAAAATCAGAAAGATCTGCAGAAAAGTTTTTGGATCAATCTGCTGGGATCTTTGTGCCTGGCTTTGCTTTTTACCACAGTATGTCTTTTATTTTCCAGGGAAATTATGCAGATTTATACGAAAGATACAGAGACCAGCCCTTTGGCAGCGGAATATCTGCAGACTTATTGTCTTTCCTTTTTCCCTATGGCATTGATTTCTATTTCGGCGGTTTTGCTGCGCTGTATTGGGGCGGCAGTCTATCCTTTGCTGGCCTCTATTTTGGCAGTATTTATTAATACAGGATTAAATTATATATTGATTTTTGGAAAATACGGGGTTCCGGCACTGGGAGTAAAAGGAGCTGCCTGGGCAAGTGTGATCTCCCAATGGGCGGCCTGCGTGATGACTCTGCTATTTTTGATTCGGGAAAGAAGGAAGCAGGCAATTTCCCTGAAGTTTGACTGGAAGTTAGAGACAGAAAAGAGGAGGGTGTATTTCCAGATATTGGCTCCCATCTTATTCTGTGAATTTTTCTGGAGCATGGGAGAAAATGTATATGGAATCTTATATGGGAATCTGGGAACCCAATCCTGTGCAGCAATGACTATGACAGGGCCGATTCAGGCATTGATGATGGGGGCCCTCAGCGGATTGTCTCAGGCAGCCGGCATTCTGGTAGGGAAATCATTAGGAAAAGGAGCCTATGAAAAGGCATATGAGGAATCTAAAAAGTTTATGGGGCTTGGGTTTATTGGTTCCCTGCTATTTTCCATATTATTAGTATGTTTTGGAACATATTATGTGGAATTCTATCAAGTGCCGCAGGAAGTACAGAGAATGTCTTATCAGATTTTGGTAGTATTTGCACTTATTTCTCCGGCAAAAGTACAGAATATGATTTTAGGGGGCGGAATCATTCGAAGCGGCGGCATGACAAAATATGTGATGTGGATTGATATAATTGGAACCTGGGGCGTGGGAGTTCCGCTAGGACTTTTGGCTGGGTTTGTGTGGAAGCTGCCGATTCTTTGGGTGTATTTTCTCCTGTCATTAGAAGAACTTCTCCGATGGGGAATATCCCTCTGGATATTCCAAACCAAAAGATGGATGAAGAGATTGTAACAGTTCAGCCCGCGTCCATAATTTTGGCGATGGCTGAACTGTTGCAAAAGACTGTAAAATATACCGTAAAAGCTCTTTTCTTTTTGAGGAAAAGGTATTATAATAGCAACGAGAATGCTTTGCAAGGGCCGGGGAGTTGGAAGCTCCCCGCTTTATGTTATTATATAGGCCGATGCAAGACTCAATATTTAATGAATGAAAAGAGGAGTTCTATGGCATATCAAATTATCACGGACGGTTCCTGCGACCTGGGTACAGAGGCGGCTCAGCAGGCGGGAGTAAGAGTTGTACCATTTTATGTGACATTTGACGGACAGACTTATAAAAAAGAGATTGAAGAAATCAGTGTGAGAACCTTTTATCAGGAAATGGTGGATAATCCAGACAAATTTCCCAAATCTTCCCTTCCCTCTGTACAGGATTATGTGGAAGCCTTCACTCCTTATGTAAAAGAGGGAAAAGATATTATCTGCCTGTGCATTACAACAAAATTCAGCGGTTCTTATAATTCAGCCAAAACAGCGGCAGACTTGGTACAGGAGGAATATCCGGGAATCAAGATTCAGGTGATAGATACCACAGTAGATACCGTGCTGCAGGGAATCCTGGTGTTGGAGGCGGCGCGGATGCAGCAGGACGGTTTATCTTTTGAGGAGACGGTGGAGGGAATCGAGAGAATCAAACCTACCGGAAGAATTATCTTTACTGTGGGGAATTATGAATATCTCATTCATGGAGGAAGAATTGGAAAGGTTATGGGAACAGCGGCCTCTACTTTGGGAATCAAACCTTTGATCATGTTAAAAGAGGGAGAGATCTTCCCCACCGGAATTACCAGAAACCGTAAGAAGGGGCTGAAACGTCTGATTGAACAGACCAAAGAGTATTTTGAGAAAAACGGGGAATCCCCCGATGATTACCAGATTGTGGTAGGATATGGATACAATTATGAGGAGGCAGCGGAGTTTAGAGATCAGCTTTTGACTTCCCTGCAGACTTACTCAGAGCGCCAGAGCATTGACATTTATCAGATCGGGGCTACCATAGGCGTTCACACAGGTCCTCATCCCTTGGGATTAGGGCTGATTAAAAAATATGATAGGTAATTACGACATAAGAAAGAGAAAGACGACAGATATTTGACGTAGATGGAGGAGACATGCAGATTATCATTGTGGGTTGTGGAAATGTTGGTACAACTTTGACGGAACAGCTGAGCAAAGAAGGGCACAATATTACTGTGGTGGACAGTGATCCGGCCAGAGCCGGCGCTATTGCGAATCAATTTGATGTGATGGGGGTTGCGGGAAATGGAGCAAGTTTTACGGTGCAGAATGAGGCGGGGATAGAGACTGCCGATCTGCTGATTGCAGTAACCACTTCCGATGAATTAAATCTGCTCTGCTGTTTGATTGCCAGAAAGGCAGGAGGATGCAACACCATTGCGCGGGTGCGCAATCCCATTTATAACCGGGAGATCACTTACATCAAAGAAGAACTTGGATTGTCCATGGTGATCAATCCAGAATATGCCGCGTCCTGTGAGATTGCCCGGCTTTTAAAATTCCCTTCCGCCATCAAAGTGGATGTTTTTGCAAAGGGCAGAGTGGAACTTTTAAAATGCAGAATCGGGGAAGGTTCTGTGTTGGACGGTCAGCCTCTGACGTATATTTCCAGCGGACTCCACTGTGACGTGCTGATCTGTGCAGTGGAGCGGGGGGAAGAGACTTTTATCCCTTCTGGTAATTTTGAACTGCGGGAAAAAGATATTATTTCCGTGGTGGCTTCTTCCAAGAAAGCAAATGAATTTTTCCGGAAAATCGGAATGACCACCAACCGGATCAAGAACTGTATGATTATAGGGGGAGGAGAGACCACCTATTATCTGGCGAAACAGCTTCTGCCTATGGGCATTGAGATTAAGATTATTGAACAGGATAAGAAACGATGCAATGAATTAAGCGAGCTGCTTCCCCAGGCCATGATTATTCATGGGGATGGGACGGATCGTACCCTGTTGTATGAAGAAGGAATGCCTCAGGCCCACTCTTTTGTGTCCTGGACCAATCTGGATGAAGAGAATATTATGCTGAGTCTCTTTGCTAAAAGTGTGTCAAAGGCAAAGACCATCACCAAGGTACATAGAATTGCATATGACGAGATTATTGACAGTATGGATCTGGGCAGCGTGCTTTATCCCAAGAATATTACAGCAGAGTATATTCTGCAGTATGTGCGCGCCATGCAGAATTCCATCGGAAGTAATATTGAGACTTTGTATCAGTTGATTGAAGATAAAGTAGAAGCATTAGAGTTCCGGGTACAGGAAAAGTCGGAGCTGGTAGGGGTTCCTTTGAAAGAACTGCGCTTAAAAGAGAATCTGCTGATTGCCTGTATCAACCGAAGAGGGGTGATTATCACCCCCGGCGGCCAGGATACCATTGAAATAGGCGATACCGTGGTAGTGGTAACCACAAGTCAGGGCTTCCACGATTTGAAGGATATTTTAAAGTAGGCGGAGGAAAGCGACATGAATTATTCAATCATCAGATATATTCTCTGCCGGGTGCTGGAATTCCAGGCGTTATTTTTGGCCCTTCCCTGCGGGGCGGCTCTTATTTATCAGGAAGAGGAGGGCTGGGCTTATGGAGCGGTTCTGGCGGGATGTTTTGTGATCGGGGCCCTTGGGAAAATGAAAAAGCCGAAAAGCAATGTGTTCTATGCCAGAGAAGGATTTGTCACAGTATCTCTAAGCTGGATTGTTTTAAGCCTGACTGGAGCGCTGCCTTTGTTTTTATCCGGGGAATTTCCCAGCTATACCGATGCGTTGTTTGAGACGATTTCTGGTCTGACCACCACAGGAGCCAGTATTCTGGGAGATGTGGAGGCTTTGTCAAAATGCAATTTGTTCTGGCGGAGTTTTACCCACTGGATCGGCGGTATGGGAGTGCTGGTATTGATTCTGGCGGTGCTGCCTCTGGCAGGAGGTTACAATATGCATTTAATGCGGGCGGAAAGTCCGGGGCCTACCGTCGGAAAATTAGTTCCCAGAGTAAAGAATACAGCCAGGAATCTTTACAAAATGTATGTATTTTTGACGATTGTTCAGATTGTATTACTGCTGATTACAGGAATGTCCCTGTTTGAATCTATGACGTTATCATTTGGTACTGCAGGTACCGGAGGATTCGGGGTCTTAAATGACAGTATCGGAAGTTATCCTGTGATCTCTCAGGCAATCATCACAATATTTATGATTCTGTTTGGAATCAATTTTAACGTATACTATCTTCTTTGGACGAAAAAACCATGGCAGGCTCTGAAACATGAAGAAATGCGTTACTATTTAGGGATTATTCTGGCGGCGGTTCTTCTGATTACCATCAATATTCAGGAAGGATTTCATTCCATATTAGGCGCGTTTCATCACGCGGCCTTTCAGGTGGCTTCCATTATCACCACCACAGGCTACTCCACTGCAGATTTTAACCAGTGGCCAGAATTTTCAAAGGTGATACTGGTACTTTTGATGTTTATGGGAGCTTGTGCAGGAAGTACCGGCGGTGGAATCAAAGTTTCCCGTATTGTGATTATGCTGAAACTGGTAAAGAATGAGCTGTCTTATCTGATTCATCCAAAGAGGGTGCGGCAGATTCATTTTGAAAATCACGTGGTAAACAAAGATGTTTTGCGGTCTATTTCTGTATTTTTTATTGCGTATGCTTTTATCTATGGAATATCTGTGTTGTTGATCTCCCTGGATGGACTGGGATTTACCACAAATTTTACTGCGGTGGCGGCAACCTTAAACAATATCGGGCCAGGATTGGACCAAGTGGGACCTACAGCAAATTTTGCAGTGTATTCCCAGCCGGCGAAGTATGTATTGATGTTTGATATGCTGGCAGGGCGGTTAGAACTGTTTCCGATTCTGCTGCTGCTTGCCCCCTCCACCTGGAAGAGAAGATAAGGAGGATTCCCATGCGGCAGATGGAATTTAAAATGGAACGGACAGGGCTTTTGAAAGAAGGAGACGTGCTTCCGGTGACAGAAGGGAAACTTCCCACTTCTTATTATTATACTTTGGGCAAGGCTTACGCCATGTCGGCGAATTATGGACTGAGTGAACGGTTAAAATCTACCGAAGGAAAAGTGGTGAGTATCCATGAGACCCCCAAAGGATTTTTTGTGACCGTAGAATTTGATGAACCATAGGAGAAAAGGAGTATCATGGAATCAAGAGTGGCAATGATTGGAATTATTGTGGAAGAAGAATCTTCTGTGGAGGCATTGAATCAGATTCTCCATGCATATGGAAACTATATTATTGGCAGAATGGGAATTCCCTACCCCAAAAAGGGAATCAATATTATTAGTATTGCAGTAGACGCACCTCAGGATGTGATCAGCGCGCTCTCCGGGAAGCTGGGAAAATTGTCCGGGGTAAGCAGCAAAACCGCCTATTCTAAGATTTGAAATTAGGATTCGAGTGTCAAAACCGAATTAATTTAGAAAGGAGCTCCCTATGAGTTTAAACAATACCCCCTCTGCCGAACGTGTCCACATCGGCTTTTTTGGAAAAAGAAATGCAGGAAAATCCAGCCTGGTCAATGCAGTGACAGGGCAGGAGCTTGCCCTGGTATCAGAGATCAAAGGAACCACCACAGATCCGGTGCAGAAAGCCATGGAATTGCTGCCAGTGGGGCCGGTAGTGATTATTGATACTCCAGGGATTGACGATGAGGGGACTTTGGGAGACCTTCGGGTGCGAAAAACGAAACAGATTCTGAACAAGACAGACGTGGCGGTTCTGGTGGTGGATGGAAGGACAGAAATGTCTGGTGTGGAACAGGAATTGATCACACTATTTCAAGAGAAACAGATTCCTTTTGTGACTGCAATTAATAAGGCAGATTTATTGGAACAGGCAGAAGGATCCAAGGTTTATGAGAATGGTATTTTGGTCAGTGCCAAAACAGGATTTCAGATCTGGGAATTAAAAGAAAAAATTGCAGGTCTTGCAGCGGCAGAACCTTTGCAAAACAGAATTGTAGGGGATCTGATACAGCCGGGAGACTTTGTAGTTCTGGTAGTGCCCATTGACAAGGCGGCACCCAAAGGCCGGCTGATTCTGCCTCAGCAGCAGACCATCCGGGATATTCTGGATGCAGAGGGCAGAGCTGTGGTGGTAAAGGAGACAGAACTGAGCCAGACGTTAAGAGAATTGGGAAAGAAACCTGCATTGGTGATCACAGACAGTCAGGTATTTGGAACCGTCAGCAAAGAAACCCCCAGGGAGATTCCTCTGACTTCTTTTTCTATTTTGTTTGCCCGGTATAAAGGGGATTTGAAAAAAGTGGTTCAGGGAGCGGCGGCTATTGAGACTTTGCAGGAAGGAGATCGGATCTTGATCTCAGAGGGATGTACCCATCACCGCCAATGCGGGGATATCGGCTCAGTCAAACTGCCGGCCTGGCTGAAAAAATACACGGAAAAAGAATTGCAGATCGAACTTACCTCAGGCACAGAATTTCCAGAAGATTTGTCTTCTTATGGGCTGATCATTCACTGCGGAGGATGTATGCTGAATGAACGAGAGATGAAATACCGCTTGAAATGTGCCCAGGATCAAAAGGTTCCAATGACAAACTATGGGATTGCCATTGCTTATATGCAGGGAATTTTAAGACGGAGCGTGGAATTGTTCCCGGAAGTTTTGGCAGAATTGCAAAAGGAACGGGATTAGAGAAAAGTCTAGGTGCAAAGTGAGAGTTGCCAGGCCCATGGATTACAGACAGCGGGAATCCATACAGGAAAATGGAATGAAAAATGGAAGAACAGATTTGGAGTGAAAAATGGCGGAACATATTCTGATTGTGGATGATGAAGTGGAAGTGGCAGATTTATTGGAATTGTATCTGTCCAATGAAGGATATGAGATTTTTAAATTTTACCAGGGAAAAGAAGCTTTGGAGTGTGTGGAACAGGAGCGGATTGATCTGGCGCTTTTGGATCTGATGCTGCCGGATATAGATGGTTTTCAGCTTTGCCGGACTATCCGCAAAGAACATTATTTTCCCATTATTATGCTGACTGCAAAAGTGGAGGATGTGGATAAGATCAACGGTCTGATGCTGGGAGCAGACGACTATATGACGAAACCTTTTAATCCCTTAGAAGTGGTAGCCCGCGTGAAAACACAGCTTCGCAGATATCACAGTTATAATGGGAAAGAGAGCGGCCAAAAGGAACACCTGCAGCCATCAGGCAGGAATCAGGAAGAATTGGAAATACGCGGATTGCGTATAAATAAACGCACCCACCAGAGTACTTTGTATGAGAAAAATCTGGATCTGACTCCTTTGGAATTTTCTATTTTGTGGTATCTTTGCAGTCATCAGGGAGAGGTAGTATCTTCGGAAGAATTATTTGAAGCGGTCTGGAAAGAAAAATATCTGGATCATAACAATACGGTGATGGCTCATATTAGAAGAATCCGTGAGAAAATGAAAGATTCTTACCGAAATCAAAAGTTTATTCGAACAGTCTGGGGGGTTGGCTATACCATTGAAAAATAGAACATCTATTAAAATGGCAATCTTACATCGCTTTTTTCAGAAAATGCTTGTGGCAGGCATTCTCTGTATCTGCCTGCTGATCTTCGGCTTGTTTCTGGGCAAATTTATCTTAAGCTCTTATGTTTGGTATGGAACCGAAAGGATTTATCCGTTGATCCACTGGATTTCCGACCATCAGAAGATCTTTGTGGTTTTTATGTTTCTGATCTGTCTTTTGGGAATTGGAATTTTTTACTGGGCGAAGCTTTTGAATTATTTTCAGGAAGTTTTGGACGCCATGGAAGATCTGACGGGAGAAGAAAAATTGATTCGCCTTCGGCCGCAGCTTCAGGAAGTCCAGCAGTATATGAACGAGATACAGATGCAGAACCGCCGGAATGAACAAAATGCCAGGGAGGCAGAACAGCGGAAGAACGATCTGGTAGTCTACCTTGCCCATGATTTGAAAACACCCCTTACCTCAGTGATCGGATATCTCACCTTACTAAAAGAGGAGCGGCAGATTTCACCGGAGCTCCAGGAGAAATACCTGTCTATTTCCCTGAAAAAAGCAGAGCGGCTGGAAGATTTAATTAATGAATTCTTTGAGATTACCCGTTTTAATTTGACGCATTTGGAGTTGGAGAAATCGGTCATCTCTCTGAACATGCTGCTGGAGCAGACGGTGTTTGAATTTGAGCCAGTTTTCAAAGAAAAGAATCTGACCTGCAGATTGGCGTTAGAATCGGAACATATGATGATTGCCTGTGACCCGGAAAAACTTCAGAGAGTCTTTGACAATCTGCTGCGGAATGCAGTGCTTTACAGCCAGGAAGGAACTGAGATACAGATTCGAGCCGAAGGTTTGGAAAAGTCCAGGCAGATGCAGTCCGAAGGCCTGGAAAAACCCAGGCAAATTCAGTCCGAAGGTTCGAAAAAGCCTAAGCAGGTGCAAAGAGAGGGCCAGGAAAAAATTGTTCAGATCCAGGTGGAAAATCGTGGAACTACGATTCCAAAGGAAAAGTTAGAACGGATCTTTGAACAGTTTTATCGTCTGGACAGGGCGAGACAGAGCAAAAGCGGCGGGGCGGGATTAGGGCTTGCCATTGCAAAAGAAATCGTCAGACTTCATGATGGGCGCATTTATGCCAAGAGCGGCCAGGAAGTAACAATATTTACGGTAGAGCTTCCTTTGATACAGCAGGTGTGAAGGAGATGTAAATAAGACGTCTTGACAAACATACCAATAGTATGATACTTTAATAAGTACCTGATACCGATAGCCAGGTAATAGATAATAGATAATTGCGAAACTCAATGTTTTTCCAAATTTCATGTACAATTCAAAAAATTTGAGTATAAATATTTTCTCATACAAAAGGTGAGAAATGCATTCCAGCACCATGAAAGCGAGACTCAAAGAACCATGGAAGCCTTTGCTGAACATGATTCTTTGTAGTCAGAGGCTCGCTGGAATGTTTGGTGCGTCCAGCATTTTGGTCTTTTGTATGAAGAAAATATTTAAGAGAAACTGTGGTAATTGTACATGAAATTTTGATCATTAGGCAGTTTCGCAATTGCCTATAATAGATAATTGTGAAAGGAGAAAAACAATGGCAAGAAATAAACATCCAGAAGAGACTGTCAATTTAATCTTGTCGGCATCCTTTCGCTTATTTATGAAACAGGGGTATGAACATACTTCCATTCAGGATATTATTGATCAACTGGGCGGATTGAGCAAAGGCGCCATCTATCATCATTTTAAGTCGAAGGAAGATATTTTGATGGCTGTTATGGACAGAATGACGGGGAAATCCAATCAAATGCTTGCTGAGACTCGTGATCGTTCTGATCTTACTGGCAGAGAAAAGCTGAAGACTATTTTTAAAGAATCCATCAACCGGTCGGTACAGAATGATATTTTTACGGTAGCGCCGAATTTTCATAATAATCCAAAGCTTTTGTTCAGCCTTCTGCATGATACTGTGGATGATACGGCGCCAAATTATATTGAGCCCATCATCAGACAGGGGATTTCGGACGGTTCCATTGAGACAGATTATCCAGAGCAGCTGGCAGAACTGGTTTTGCTTGTGGCAAATGTCTGGATGAATCCTATGGTGTTTGACAGCTCTGAGGAAGAGTCTTATCGTAAGTTCATGATTTTTGCCCAAATGATGCAGGGGTTTGGACTGGACATCCTGGATGATGAAATGTTAGAGAGACTAAAGGAGCTGGCAGCCATTTATCAAAAGAGAAAACAATGGGAGCAGGCTGTGACAAAATGAGAGATTTCTGTAGCTGCGGTACGGATATTGATGGTATCCCTGCAGTAGGCAGCAGAATCCTGTATTTTGCAGCAGCCTTATTTTTTAAATCAATACATACCAACCTGCGGTATTAAAATAAAAAATGGAGGTTTCAAAATGAATCAAAAATTATTTTCAAAGGATTTCACCTTAGTCGTCATTGGCCAGATTATATCTTTGTTCGGCAATGCGGCAATAAGATTTGCCCTGCCTTTATACTTGTTAAATCTGACGGGTTCATCGGCCCTTTATGGAACGGTGACAGCCTGCGCTTTTATTCCTGCTATTCTGCTGTCGCCTGTTGGCGGTATGGTTGCAGACCGGATCAATAAAAGAAATATTATGGTAGTCCTGGATTTTTTTACAGCGGCAGTGATCTTGGTTTTTTCCCTGCTTATGGATAAGGGAAATCTTATTTTGCTTCTGACGGTGACCCTGATGCTTTTATACGGTATTGCAGGGGCGTATCAGCCATCTGTCCAGGCAAGTATTCCCGCGTTGGTAAATCAAGATCATTTTATGACGGCAAATTCTATGATCAATACGATAAGTTCTTTTTCTTCTTTGACAGGCCCTGTACTTGGAGGACTTTTGTACAGCGCATATGGATTAAGACCGGTACTGTGGGTCTGTATGGTATGTTTTGTCCTTTCGGCGGTTATGGAAATTTTTATTGAGATACCTTTTCAAAAACAGGACTTAGACGGTGGGATCTTAAAGACGGCAAAAACAGATTTTGCAGAAAGCATCCGCTTTATTCGAAAGGAGAAACCTGTAATCGGAAAAGCCCTAATGGCAGTCTGTGGGATTAATTTATTTTTGTCTGCCATGATTATGGTTGCCCTTCCATATCTGGTAACAGAGGTATTGGATTTAGGTGCATCCCAGGCTAACAGGCTTTATGGATTTGCAGAGGGATCCTTGGCAGCCGGAGGGCTGACAGGCGGTATTTGCGCAGGTATCTTTGCAAAAAGACTGGAAATTGGAAAAGCGGGGAATTTGATCATTTCCTGCGCGGCATGGGTGTTTCCTATGGGTCTCTCATTGATGTTGTTTTCATCTGGAATCGTAAACTATATTGTTATAACACTATGCTGTTTTATGGTTATGGTATGTTCAACGATTTTTACGGTACAGATGATGTCTTTTATTCAAACAGAAACGCCGCAGAATTTAATTGGGAAGGTGATTGCTGTGATTCTTACTGTTTCTATGTGCGCACAGCCATTGGGAAATGCCCTGTATGGTATCTTGTTTGAAGTATGCAGGGGATTTGAATATGCAGTTGTATTGTTTTCAGGAACCGCGTCATTGATGATTGCTGTTGGAACAAGAAGTATTTTTAAAAAGTATATGGGAGGAAGAGGTGGAAATATTGATAGGAAATAGAAGAAATAGGAAAGAAAATGGAAGGTGCAGCATTTTCATATGAGAATTTTTAATCTTATAGGATTAGGGTGTCAAAAGGGTGCGATGCACCCACTCTATACCATATATTGATGTGCAAGCAAGCTTGCAATAGCAATATATGGTATGAGTGCAGCGCCAAAGGCGCTTTTGACACCCTAATCCTTATAGGAAAGATCGTGTCACGCTAAAGGGTGAAAGTATCTTCCCTATAAGATAAAAATAATATGCGCACTCGTGCAAAAGGAATATGCCGCTAAAGCCACTGCACTCGGCGCGTCAAAGTGTGCAATCCCCTCAAGGTTGAGGGGTAGGGAAGTTGATGTGGGCTTGCCCACTTTGTTCCAGAAAAAGAAAAAGTATGTTATACTATGGAAAAAGAAAGGGAAAAATCTGTGAAACGGGTTAGGATATCAGTGGGGACAAGAAAATTGAGGTGATGGAATCATCCGCATTCTATTCTGTTTCCCAGAGGCGGGCAATCAACTTGCTTCTCAAAAGAAAGGAGAATGATACATATGGTGTACAAATGCAGTATATGCGGATACGTTTTTGATGAGGAAAAGGAAGGAAAAGCATTTGCAGAATTGACGGAATGCCCGGTCTGCAGACAGCCGGTGGAGAAATTTGTGCTTGTGGAAGAGACGAAAGGCGCAGGCGAAACAGAGGATCAGAAGGCAGAGGCACAGAAAGAAAATCAAGACCAGAAGGCGGAAGTGCAGAAAGAAAATCAGAAGGATCTGGAGGAAGCAGGAACAGAGGGGACCGTATTAGATCTCAGTTATCCAAAAGAGACAAGAAAATTAGATGCGGATTACCGTTATATGAAACAGATTCATGAAATGGCAGTGACTGGAAAGCCCATGATTGAAGCCATGGGGACCCAGATGGCTATGCCGGACTGGGATGATATTTTGATACTGGGGGCACAGTTAAATCCCATGCCGCTGGATGAGCATGATGCTGTTATAACCACAACTGTAATTGGAAAAAATGCAAAGCGTCCTATGGTGCTGGATACACCAGTATACATTTCCCATATGTCCTTTGGGGCTTTGTCCAGAGAAGCAAAGACTGCAATGGCAAAAGGAAGCGCCATGGCAAAGACCGCAATGTGCAGCGGAGAGGGTGGAATTCTGCCGGAAGAAAGAGAGGCGTCTTACAAATATATCTTTGAATATGTTCCCAACCTGTATAGTGTAACGGAGGAAAATCTGCGAAATGCAGATGCAGTGGAAATTAAAATCGGACAGGGGACAAAGCCGGGAATGGGCGGCCATCTGCCTGGAAATAAAGTGACGCCGGAGATTGCACAGGTACGGAAAAAACCTTTGGGAGAAGACATTATCAGTCCCTCAAAATTTCCAGGTATCAAAACAAAGGAAGATCTGAAAGATCTGGTAGATGAACTGCGCAGAAGAAGCGACGGCAGGCCCATCGGCATTAAAATTGCGGCAGGACATGTGGAACAGGATTTGGAATACTGCGTGTATGCAGAACCAGATTTTGTCACCATTGATGGGAGAGGAGGAGCAACGGGAGCTTCACCGGCAATTATCAGGGATTCCACAAGTGTTCCCACAATCTATGCTCTTTACCGGGCAAGAAAGTATCTGGACGCCATAAAATCAGAGATTCAGCTTGTGATCACCGGCGGCCTGCGGGTGTCTTCTGATATAGCGAAAGCGCTGGCTATGGGAGCAGATGCAGCTGCAGTGGCATCTGCTGCAGTGGTGGCGGCAGCCTGTCAGCAGTATCGGATCTGCGGTTCTGGTATGTGTCCGGTAGGTGTGGCAACCCAGGAGGAACAATTACGGGAAAGACTGCATGTGGAGGCGGCAGCTAGACGTGTTGCCAATTATCTTAACTGTACGACAGAAGAATTGAAGATTTTTGCCAGAATCACAGGCCATAAAAACATCCATGATCTGAATATTCATGATTTGTGTACCGTGAGCAGGGAGATATCAGAATATACCAATATTCCCCATGCCTAGTACAAAGAAAATGAATATGTTATAAATTTCCGGTGTGATTATGGAACAAGAAAAGATCGCAAGGAGGTTGGTTGAATATGTGTACAGCATTGGAAAACCTAAAAGAAGAAGGAAGAGAAGAAGGGCTTTTGGCAGGGAGAGAAGAAGGGCTCTTGGCAGGGAGAGAGGAAGGACGCCTTGAGGCAATTCAAGAATTTGCAGGAATTTTTCAGGAGCTTGGCATTGACAATCATGTGATTCTGGAGAAAATACAAGAAAGATTTCATTTAGAACGGGAGAAAGCCCTGGAAATTTTGAAATGAGATTTTTTGGTTGCCTGTCCTTAACATAAAAATGGCAGGTGCAGAAGTCTGTATAAATGACCGAGTGTTTGTCAGCAATTTGAAACGTTATTCAGATTTTGAAAATATTATTTCTAAAATTGAAAAGGAAAGATAGGATAAAAAATACTGCTGTTTTACCGAAAAGTGGAAACAGCAGTATTTTTTATCTTATAGGATTAGGGTGTCAAAAGCGCCTTTGGCGCTGCACTCATACCATATATTGCTATTGCAAGCTTGCTTGCACATCAATATATGGTATAGAGTGGGTGCGTCGCACCCTTTTGACACCCGAATCCTTATAGGAAAGACCGTGTCACGCTAAAGCGTGAAAGTATCTTTCCTATAAGATAAAAATAATATGACCGCACTGCGGCGAAAAAGAAATAAATTTGAAAAATCAGAAATAAACAGTATATAACACTTGACAACAGTTTAATACTGTTATATACTGTTTATATCAGGAGGAAAAAGGAATGAATATGATCATAAACAATTCCTTGATGGTTCCTATCTATGAACAGATTGTAGACCAGATAAAAACCATGATCCGTAATGGAGAGTTAAAGGAAAATGACAATCTTCCTTCGGTTCGTGCCTTGTCAAAAGAATTGAAGATCAGCGCATTGACGGTGAAGAAGGCATATGACAGCTTAGAGGAAGAGGGATTTACCGTTACGGTTCACGGAAAAGGGACTTATGTGGCGGCGGCTAATCCGGAATTACTGTTGGAAGAGCAGAAGAAAGAATTGGAAGCAGATCTGGAGCTGGCAGTCCAAAAGGGCAGGAGATATGGGATCAGTGATGAGGATATCAGAGCGTTATTTGAGTTGATTTTGGAGGGATGACAATGCTTAGGATTGAACATTTAAAGAAAGAGTATCAGGAATTTTCCCTGGATTGTTCCCTGGAAGTGAAGCCAGGGTGCGTGACAGGATTGATCGGGCAGAACGGAGCAGGAAAGAGTACTACCTTTAAGGCGGTGCTGGGATTGATCAAAAAGGATCAGGGAACCATTCGGATTCTAGGGAAGGATTCCCAGGAATTGGGACCCAAGGAAAAGCAGGAATTGGGGGTGGTTCTGTCAGATTCAGGATTCAGCAATTATCTGACCGTCAATGATGTGATTCCTGTTTTGTCCAGCCTGTATCAAAAATTTGACAGATCATATTTTTTGGAACAGATACAGAAGTTCGGCCTTCCCAGAGATAAAAAGATCAAAGAATTTTCCACAGGAATGAAAGCAAAATTAAAGGTGATTGTAGCAGCTTCCCACGGTGCAAAACTGCTGATCCTAGATGAGCCCACAGCAGGTTTGGATGTGGTTGCCAGAGATGAACTGCTGGAGGTTTTGAGGGATTTTATGGAGCAGGAAGAGGACAGAGCCATCTTGATCAGTTCTCATATTTCCAGTGATTTAGAGACCTTATGTGATGATCTCTATATGATTCATGAAGGAAAAATTGTGCTTCATGAGGATACGGATGTGCTGTTAAGCGATTATGGACTGCTGAAAGTAAGCGACAGCCAATATGAGAAACTGGAGAAACGGCATATCCTGCGCTATAAAAAAGAAAGTTTTGGATATAGCTGCCTGACGGACCAGAAACAGTATTATCTGGAAAATTATCCGCAGATTGCAGTGGAAAAAGGAACTGTCGACGAAGTAATTACAATGATGATTCGAGGTGCTGAGAAATGAAAGGATTATTGATTAAAGATTTTAAACTGATGAAAAACCAGAAAAATTTCTTACTTCTTTTGGTGCTGATAGCTGCATTATTTGTTTTTGTGAAGGACATCTCTTTTGTGATTACGTATATGACATTTATGGGAACTTTGTTCAGTATGAGTTCCATCAGTTATGACGAATTTGACAATGGAAATGCGTTTTTGTTTTCTCTGCCTGTGACGAGAAGAGGATATGTAATAGAAAAGTATGGATTTGGATTGATATTGGGAGGGGGCGCCTGGCTGATTGGAACGATTCTGGCTGTTGTGATCGGAAGAATACAGCATACAGATTCGATCACAGAAACCATAATGACTGCCCTGATCATTCTGCCTCTGATGTGGATTGCATTATCTGCAGTGCTTCCTTTCCAGTTAAAATATGGAGGAGAGAAAGGCAGAATCGTCATGATCGGCGTTTTTGGTATTTTCTTTGCGATTGGCGCCGCAGTGATGAAAGTTGCAAAGATATTAAATATTGATTTAATTTATGTTATGGATCATCTGCCTGAGATCCATATGAGTGTATTGACAATGAGTTCGATTGGCGTGGCAGCGGTGGTGCTGCTGGTGTCCTGTAAGATCAGTATTTCTATTGTAAATAAAAAAGAATTCTGATACAATAGTCAGAAAAACCGAGGCAGAACAGGTGTTGTCTGGACTGCGGCGGAAACGGAAGGGAATGATAGAAATGCTGGAAACCAAAAGACTACTTTTGCGTCCCTGGGAAGAGGAAGATGCAGAAAGTTTATATCAGTATGCAAAAGATCCTGAAATCGGGCCTGCCGCTGGATGGCCGGCCCATACCAGTGTGGAAAACAGCCGGGAGATTATCCGCGGGGTGCTGTCTGAGCCGGAGACTTATGCGGTGGTTTTAAAAGAAACAGGCCAGCCGGTGGGAAGTATTGGGTTGATCTTTGGAGGAAACAGTAATCTCTCTCTCACAGAGAAAGAAGGTGAGATCGGTTACTGGATTGGGAAACCCTATTGGGGGCAGGGACTGATTCCAGAGGCAGTGAAAGAGCTGATGCGGTATGGATTTGAAGCCTGTGAGCTGGAAGTAATATGGTGCGGTTATTTTGATGGAAATGAAAAATCCCGCAGAGTTCAGGAAAAATGCGGTTTTCATTATCATCATACCAAAGAAAATGTCTGCTGTTCCCAGATTAATGAGATGCGTACGGAACATTTCAGCTGTATTCACAGAGGAGAATGGAAGGAGTCCAAAGTGTTCTAATAGCCTGAAATTTTATGGAATTTGAGTCGGGTGCAAAGTCCCAGGCTGAATTGTTAGTAAGAAATATCTTAAATTTTTCGAAAATCTTTACAATATCTTAAAAATTCCGCGAGAAAAAACGCAAGAATTCCAAAATGCTTTTTCTTATAATACATTTAGGAGGCCGGTGAAAGGTCTTTTACAAAAAAGAGAAAGAAGGAGCATTTTATGGGACGAAGAGTTTTGGAAAATACAGGAAAATTAGATTGGGAACTTCAGGTGATTCCCGGAGATTATGTGATAGATTTTGACCGGGAAGACAAAAGAGAGAGGAAGAGAAGAAGCGCTGAAAACAGCTGCAGCGCCAGAACTCTTGCCAGAGGCCGAAAACAGCGGAGGAAGCAGAAAAGAAAAAAATTATTGTTGGGAATAGGAACCCTCTGTCTGCTTTTGCTTACGCTGCCAAAAGCAGGAGATTTTCTGCAGAGAATAAAAGCAGAGGGAGGCCAGAGGGAAATAGAAAGATTTCTGCGCACCGAAAGTGCCGAGGCGGAAGGATACCCGGAAGAATTGTTGGAAATGCTGGAGAAAAATGAGGAGGCCTATGAGTTTGTGAAAGGATATCCTAACCGGGCGGCATATATGGGAAAAGAGATAGATCTTACCAAAGACTGCCCGGCAGGAGAAGTACCTTTGCTGCTGCAGTGGGACATGCGGTGGGGGTATGATCTCTATGGAGGAGATATGATCGGAACAGCAGGATGCGGTCCTACTTGTCTGACTATGGCTTATCTGTACCTGACAGGGGATATCTCTATGAATCCTCGAAAAATGGCAGAATATGCTTACGACAGCGGTTTTTATACGGAGGCCGGAACGAGCTGGGATTTTTTTACCTTGGGGACGGCAGATTTGGGGCTGAATGGAACAGAGCTGTCTTTGAGCGAGATACAGATGAAAAGTGCGTTGGATAACGGAGAATTGGTTATCTGCAGTATGCGTCCAGGAGATTTTACCACAACCGGACATTTTATCTTACTGCGGGGCTATGATGAAAAGGGATTCTATGTGAATGATCCCAATAGTAGAAAAAACAGTGAAAAACAGTGGAGTTTTGACCGGTTGAGCGGTCAGATCAAATGTTTATGGAGAATTGGAAGATGAGATACCAAGCGGTTATTTTTGACTTTGACTATACCCTGGGAGACGCTACGGAAGGAATTGTGCAAAGTGTCCGCCATGGGCTGAAAAAATTAGGATGGGGACCTATGGAGCGGGAAGACATTCGGAAAACCATAGGTCTTTCCTTAGAGGAGACTTACCGGAGGCTCACAGAAGATAAGTCGCCAGAGCAGGCAAAACTTTTTTCTGGATATTTTCGGGAGATGGCAGATCAGATTATGGTAGAACAGACGGAACTATTTCCTGATACACGAAAAGCGCTTGCCTATCTGAAGGAGAAAGAGATTTTGACGGGAATTGTCACCACAAAATATCATTACCGGATGGACGCCATTTTAGAGAAATTTCAGGCGGCAGATTATTTTGACAGGATTGTAGGCGGCGAGGATGTGTCTGTGCCGAAACCAGATCCAGAAGGAGTGTTTTGGCTGTTAGACGTGTGGAAGTTACCAAAGGAGCGAGTACTGTATGTGGGCGACAGCCTGGTGGATGCTAAAACAGCAGAAGCGGCAGGAGTGGATTTTGCAGGGGTTACGACAGGAACCACAGGAAGAGAAGAGTTGGAGGCTTATCCGTGTATTGGTGTGTATGAGGGGCTGAGCCCTTTATTTGAAAAGGTTTTTGATTATTAGTGCGAACCCCATTATTAGAAAAAGAAATGCAGAAATTAACGTTTGATTGTGAGTTAAGGGGCTGCTGCAAAATAGAAGAATTCTACAATATGATAGGAATGATATCATCTTATTTATATTTATATTATATATTGGATTCGGGTGTCAAAAGGGTGCGACGCACCCGCTCTATCCCATATATTGATGTGCAAACTTGTTTGCAATAACAATATATGGGATGAGCGTAGCACCAAAGGTGCTTTTGACACTCGAATCTATATTGTAGAAATCTCTTATTTTGCAGCAGCCTCTTTGTATTCTCATTATATGGAATAATCTTTTAAGATTTCTTGAATTTGATGGCGGCTTCCACAAATCCTTTGAACAGCGGGTGAGGCCGGTTGGGTCTGGATTTTAGTTCTGGATGTGCCTGGGTGGCAATGTACCAGGGATGATCTGGAATCTCTACCATTTCCACAATACGTCCGTCTGGAGAGAGACCGCACAGCTTCATGCCATGTTCTGTGAGAACGGTGCGGTAATCGTTGTTGATTTCATAACGGTGTCTGTGTCTCTCATGAATCGTTTCTGCTCCGTAGACCTGATAAGCTTTAGAGGACTTGTCCAGGACGCAGGGGTAGGAGCCCAGCCGCAAAGTTCCCCCAATGTCTTCTACGCCGTTCTGGTCCGGCATCAATGCGATCACGGGATGGGTAGTGTTGGGATCGAGCTCAATACTGTGGGCGTCTCGGAAACCACAGATATGGCGGGCATATTCCACAATAGAGAGCTGCATGCCAAGACAGAGACCCAGAAATGGAATCTTGTGTTCTCTTGCATACTGGCAGGCCAGAATTTTTCCGTCAATGCCCCGGTCTCCGAAACCGCCGGGAACCAGAATTCCCTGTGCACTGCCCAGGATCTGGTCAGCGTTTTCTTCGTTCAGCAGTTCAGAATCCACCCATTTGATGTTGACGGTGGCCCGCTCTGCAATGCCGCCGTGTTTCAGCGCTTCCACAACGGAAATATAGGCGTCGTGGAGAGAAATGTATTTTCCAACCAGTGCAATTTCCACTTCCTTGTCAGGATTGCGGAGAGCGTCTACCATGTCGATCCAGTCGTCTAAGTTGGGTTCTGGGCAATCCAGGTGAAGACATTCGCAGGCTACTTGGGCCAGGTTTTCTTTTTCCATGGCAAGAGGCGCCTCATATAAATATTCCACATCCAGATTCTGCAGAACATGGCTGTCTGGTACGTTACAGAACAAAGCGATCTTGTCCTTGATTCCCTGATCCAGAGGATGCTCGGAACGACAGACAATGATATCAGGCTGAATTCCCATTCCCTGCAGTTCTTTGACGCTGGCCTGGGTAGGTTTCGTCTTCATTTCACCAGAAGCAGTGATATAGGGAATCAGAGTGACATGGATCAGGATTGCGTTTTCATGTCCCACCTCATGCTGGAACTGACGAATGGACTCTAAGAAAGGCTGGCTTTCCATGTCTCCTACGGTACCGCCCACTTCAATAATGGCAATGTGAGTGTCCTCTGTGGTAAAATTACGGTAAAACCGGCTTTTGATCTCATTGGTAATATGAGGAATTACCTGGACGGTACCACCGCCGTAATCACCCCGGCGTTCTTTCTGCAGAACAGACCAATAGACTTTACCAGTGGTGACATTGGAATTTTTGCTTAGATTTTCATCAATAAAACGTTCGTAATGTCCCAGGTCCAGATCTGTTTCCGCACCATCGTCAGTGACAAATACTTCTCCGTGTTGAATCGGGTTCATGGTTCCGGGGTCAATATTGATATAGGGATCAAATTTCTGCATGGTAACTTTGTATCCGCGGGCTTTCAGCAGGCGGCCCAGGGAAGCAGCAGTGATTCCTTTGCCGAGGCCGGAAACAACACCACCGGTGACAAAGACGTATTTTACGGGCATAAATGGCTCCTCCTTTTTATGTGAATGAGATGATCTTTCAGGATTAGACGTCAAAAAATGTTTCTGCCCGCTAATCCTTTTAGGATTCGGGTGTCAAAAGGGTGCGGCGCACCCGCTCTATCCCATATATTGATGTGCAAACTTGTTTGCAATAACAATATATGGGATGAGCGTAGCACCAAAGGTGCTTTT
>JAAWBG010000018.1 GCA_022792535.1 Lachnospiraceae bacterium | reverse complement strand
CGGGGTGATCATCGTTTTTCCATTATACAAGAAAGAATCCTGCTTCGCAGGATTCTCCGCCTGCGGAGGGCCGATCCCGCGGTTCATTTCCTTTCCGCCAAAGTGCAATAATTCTTTATTATCTTATTAGGAGATCCGGAGGAATTTCCTATAAGGATTCGGGTGTCAAAAGCACCTTTGGTGCTACGCTCATCCCATATATTGTTATTGCAAACAAGTTTGCACATCAATATATGGGATAGAGCGGGTGCGTCGCACCCTTTTGACACTCGAATCCTATAAGATAAAAAAACACAGGGCCGCCGAAAGGGGAGGCCCTGTGTTACACCTGTCAAACTTATTCCACATCTAAAAGCTCCTGCATAAAATTACAGTAATCGCTTCTCTTTCCGTTAATAAAGTTAATGGCTGTGGAAGGATGACTGTTTAAAATTCCTGTCAGAAGATAAGGAATATCATACCCCCATACCACCCCTTCTGCTTTTAATTTCAACATGTGATTTTCCACAAAACGAATCATTGGTATCTCATCATACTTAGGATTTTTCAAAAAACTCAGCAGAGATTCCATAAAACAATTTCCTGCGCCCCGGCCCATACCGCTGACTGTGGCGTCTAACAGGCTGACTCCCATACGACAGGCCTCGATGGTATTGGCAAATGCAAGCTGCTGGTTATTATGGGCGTGAATTCCCACGATCTTGCCAGAGGCTTCCGCTGCTTCCACATATTTCTGAGATAGTTTTGTAATCTGTTCTGGATAAAAGTAGCCGAAACTGTCCACCAAATAGATGACGTCTACGGAACTGCCGCACAAAAGCCTCAGCCCTGCATCCAAATCTTCTGTATTCACCTTAGAAACCGCCATGATATTGACAGTCACTTCGTATCCCTTTTTTTTGAGATCCTCAATCATTCTAATAGCCGCCGGAATCTGGTGTATGTAGGTAGCCACCCGGACCATGTCGATGACGCTGTCCTTTTTGGGCAGAATATCTTTCCTGTAATTACACCGCCCCACATCTGCCATAACAGAAATTTTTAAAGGCGTTTTATTCTCCCCTACCACAGCCCGAATATCTTTCTCTTCACAAAATTTCCATTTTCCAAAATCTTTAGGGTCAAATAATTCCTTCGACGCTTTATAACCGAACTCCATATAGTCAACGCCGGACTTGATATTTGCTTCATACAAATCCCGGACAAATTCATCTGTAAATGCAAAGTTATTGACCAGTCCTCCATCCCGCAGGGTGCAGTCCACAACTTTGATATCGGGACAATAATCCATTAATGTTCTCTTATTACACTGTTCTGTACTCATGTTTTATCCCTCCGTGTCTGTCTTTAATTTCGCACTTTAAACTATTAAAGTCTCTATATCATACAAAATATTCTCCGGTTTGTCAATAGCTTTTTAAAGGTGAGAAATGCATTCCAGTCTTTCGGCCTTTTGTATGATGAAACTATTCAAAAGAACGGGGACAAATTGTACATGAAATTTTAATCATTTCATAGTTTTGCAATTACCTATTTCAATAACAACTCTTTCTTGTAGGCTGCTATGTCTTGTCTGATCTGAGTATAATCCCGCTCAAATAATTCGTCGCTGATCTGCTGATACAATTGTTCCCTGGGAACTTTCAAAAGAATCTTATCAATGACAAATTCTTTGCTTTTCTGTCTGTATTTCGGCAAGTGGTTTCGTTCTTGAATATGGACAAGTTCCGGCCGCCACAAAAGGCCCATCTTTCTCTTCCAGTTCACTTTGGGATTTTCTTTTGGCTTGCGCCAAAGATAAAAATCCGGCCGGCCCTCTTCCAATTCTACCGTAAGAATCCCCCACCAGTCCGGCACGTGTTCCTTCACATGGCCGGCATGTTTCGTTCCCGCCACAATATAATTATAATCAAAATACTGATCATAATCCCGCACCTGCCGGCCCAGCCGGGCATAAGTATCGGCGTCGCTCTTAATTTCCAGCCCGCAGAGAGCCTTTGGCAGTACCATCACCACATCTGCTCTGGATCTTCCCATCTGCTTTTCTTCTATGATTCTGATTTTTCCATAGGTCTCTTCCAAAAAATCAAAGAGCGGTTCTCTGATGTCTTTATCGTAGAGCATTCTTCCTTTCTCCCCATCTGTTCCTTTTCTTATCCATCCAATTTTCTCAAAGTTTCATCCACAAGCACGATTCTGTATTTCTTCACAAATCCGTATCTTCTCTTTCTTTTAAATGTTTTTAAACTGGGCCATGTACAGTTGGTAGTAATGTCCTTTTTTCTCCATCAATTCCGCCGGACTTCCCTGTTCTAAGATTCCGCCTTTGTCAATCACAAAGATCCGGTCTGCCCGCTGTATGGTGGACAATCGGTGGGCGATGACAAAACTAGTACGCCCTTTTAGCAAGGCTTCGATCCCCTTCTGGACTAGAATTTCTGTCTGAGTGTCAATGCTGGAAGTAGCCTCATCCAGAATCAGGATCTTGGGCATGCTCACCATAGTTCTGGCAAAAGCGATCAACTGTCTCTGGCCGATGGACAGCCCTGCTCCTCGTTCTTTTAATACGGTATCATACCCTTTTTCCATTTTCATAATAAATTCATGGGCATTGACTGCTTTGGCCGCAGCCACAATTTCCTCTTCTGTGGCATCCATTTTTCCGTAGAGAATATTCTCTTTTACAGTTCCCTGAAAAATAAAATTCTCCTGGGTCATCACGCCCATCTGCCGCCGCAGGCTCTCCATAGATACTTTCTGAATGTCGTATCCGTCAATGAGAATCTTCCCTTTTTGAATATCATAGAACCGGCTGATCAAATTGACCACTGTCGTTTTTCCAGCCCCTGTTGGTCCTACCAGCGCAATTGTCTCTCCTGGTTCAATCTGAAAACTCACATGCTCCAGCACCTTTGTCTCGGCAGGAGTTCCCTCGTCATAAGTGAAGGAGACCTGTTCAAATTCCACTCTGCCCTTTATCTTGGGCAGTTCTTCCACATTTTCTCCATCCACAATATCCGGCTGAGTATCTAAAATCTCAAAAATCCGCTCCGCCGCTGTGAGATTGGTAATCACCTGATTATAAAAATTACTCAGATTCATCACTGGATTCCAAAACATATTGATATAAGTTCCAAAGGCTACCAACATACCGATACTCACATATTCTCCGCCGATCATCTGGATTCCCACCCAGTAAAGAATCATGGCTCCAAGTCCCCAGCAGAAATCAATGGAAGCGCCGAAGAGATCCGCAACCCGCACCGCCCGCACAAAGGACTGTTCATGCTCTTTTACCAGACCAGAAAAAATTTCCTGTGTTTCTTCCTGGGCATGAAAACTCTGCACCACGTTCATTCCCGCAATTCCCTCATGGACATAGGCGTTCAGATTAGACCCTTTCTGCCGGAAAATCTGCCAGCGCTTATGCGTATATTTCTGAATAAACCAGATTGCCACAGCCATCAGGGGAATACTGCTCAAAGAAGCCAGGGCCAACCGCCAGTCTTTCACCACCATAATCACCACCACGCCGCAGATAGTGATAAAATCCGGGATCAGCGTAGTTACCGCGTTGACCAGCACATTTTTCAGAGAATTCACATCTCCGATCACACGGGCCAGAATCTTTCCAGTAGGCCGGCTGTCAAAAAAGGAAAAAGACAGCGTTTGAATATGTTCGTATAATTCTTGGCGGATGTCCAGTAAAATCTGGTTAGAAATCTTTGCCATCACATACATCCGCACCTTTACCATAATAATGAATATGGTGTTAATCAGCACCGTAATCACTGCCAATTTTGCCAGCCCCCGCATATCCTGATTGGCAATATGCACGTCAATAGCCCTCTCAATGATCAGCGGATTGACCAATGAGATCACAACGGTAATGATCATGCAGATCAGCACGCCGATCACCTGAAATTTATATTGAAATAGATAGGCAAACAGCCGCTTTAACGTTTCTTTCTTCCCAATTCCGCCTAACTGTTCGTCCTCTCTGTATGAATTAACTGCCATCATATCACCTGCTTTCTGTCAAATCTTATTTTGCCAAACATTTCTTCCCAATTATCCTGCGCTCTGCACAGGAGCGGAACCATGCTGTGCCACATATGTTTCATAATAGAGACCCTTCTGCGCCAAAAGTTCCTTATGAGTTCCGCGCTCTTTCACTTTTCCATCTTCCAGAAATAGGATCTCGTCTGCCCTGCGCACTGCGGAAATGCGGTGTGCGATAATGATTTTCGTGGCATCCAGCTTATCCAATGATTTCTGAATCTCGTATTCTGTTTCCATATCCAGCGCGGAAGTGGAATCATCCAGGATCAACACGGGATTTTGTTTTGCAATGGCTCTTGCAATGCTGATACGCTGTTTCTGTCCACCGGACAGACCCACCCCGCGCTCACCGATTACCGTATTATATTGTTCCGGCATCTCTTCGATAAAATTTTTTGCCTGGGCAATTCCTGCCGCATGGGTCATAGCCCCATCATCCAAACTTCTTCGTTTTCCCATACGAATATTTTCTGAAATGGTATCAGAAAAGAGAAATACATCCTGCATCACCGTCTCGATACTCCCTCGCAGCTGTTTAAATGACAATTCCCTTACATCCACGCCATCTAATTTCACACTGCCCTCTTCCACATCAAAAAAGCGCATCATCAGATTGACCATTGAAGTCTTTCCGGCTCCGGTAGCCCCCATAATGCCAAGGGTTTTTCCCTGAGGCAGCACAAAAGACACGTCTTCTAAAATTTTTTGTTTTCCTCTTGCAAAAGACACATGTTCAAAGGAAATCTCGCCTCTGATCTGATCTAAAACCACAGGATGTTCCGGCTCCGCAACAGAGGTCTTCTGTCTGTAGATCCGATTGATTTTTTTGCAGGACGCCACAGCAGAGGACAGATCATTTGTGACCCATCCCAGCATTTCCATGGGCCATACAATATTCCGGCAATACTCCGAAAATGCCACCAGACTTCCTAACGTCATCTCTCCATGAATCACCTGAACGCCGCCGATAATTACCATAACCACCGGAAGGAGCTTTCCGGTAAACTGAAAAATAGGATAATACCGCACCAGCATCTTAGACTGCTTCATATTCAGATCGTAATACCGCTGATTGTGGGAAAGAAATTTCTGAATCTCAAATTTCTCCCTTGCAAATGCTTTCACCGTCCTAACGCCTGCCAGATTTTCCTCTGCAATGGCAGTGAGGACTGCGTTTTCCTCGCTGATGGCCTCATATATCTTATCCAGTTTCCGCTCCATAAACACCGCGGTAAATCCCATTAGAATCATAGCCGCCAATGGAAGAAATGCCAGTTTCCAGTTCAGGGTAAACATACAATACAACACCATGGACACATGGATCACCACTTCGATCATCAGCATCCCCACATAACCCAGGGCATTGCAGATCAGATCCACGTCGTCCTTCACCCTGGCCATCAATTCTCCTGTATTGGTATCGTCAAAATAATCCATAGACAGACCTTCGATGTGGGCAAACAGATTCTTCCGCAGTTTCGCCGCAATTTTGACGCTTGTCACATCAAAAGTAAATTCTTTCAGATAACCGCCGATGCTTCTTCCAGCTCCGATCACCACGATCATCAAAAGCAAGCCTCCCAAAAGTTCCATCTGTCCCCCAATAATCACATCATCCACAATGCTTTTGGTAATGATGGGATATAACATATCCAATACGATGGCAGTTATCATACAGGCAATGGCAAAAACATATGCATACCAGTACTGCCCGATATATTTCAATATTTTTTTCATAAATCTTTTTCTCCTTTCTCTCCGCCTGCGGCGGACCGCTCTTGCGGTTCATTTCCTTTCCGCCGCAGTGCGATAATTTTATTTTCTCTTATAGGAAAGATACTTTCACGCTTTAGCGGGACAAGGTCTTTCCTATAAGAGAAAAAAATCCCGCGGTTTACCACGGGATTACGTTTTTACAAGTATACACATATATACTCCATCTTTATTCAGTTCTCTCTATCCTTCTGTCAAAGGACAATATGTCTGCCACTGAATCTAACGGGGCACTCTATCTGCAGCTGCCGAGGTAAATCTGTCCATTCGGTTCTCTGTCCTTATGAAATTGTATTTTCCATTATTTCTAAATTTCATTGTCATGATCTTACCTCGCTTTCTTTTCTACTAAACTTAAGTTACTTATTCATTAAAACATAGCTGCTAATATTTGTCAATTACTAATTTTCGCATTTTCTGAAAAATCCAAGGCAGCGTAAAAGGGCAATTTTGATTAAGACAGCCGCCTTTTTGAATGATATAATAGACAAAAATTCAAAGGAGTTATTTTACTATGAGTATCACCCTAATCACCGAAAAAATTCTTTCTTACATTGAAAATCACCTAGAAAGAGACCTGTCTTTAGAGACAATCGCAAGGGAATTAAACTACTCTAAATTTTATATGGCAAGAGTTTTCAAGGAAGACACTGGTTCCACTTTATATCAGTATATTCGACGCAGACGTCTGGAGGAAGCCGCCCGAAAACTGGCCGAAACTCCAAAATCCTTGGTTGAAATCTCATTGGAAGCCGGCTACAGCTCTCAGCAGGCCTTTACCCAGGCATTTCGGCATGTCTATCAATGTACGCCTCAGGAATACCGCAGATTGAGTCTTTTTCTTCCCATATCAAAAGGACTTCAAATGGGCATAGCAAAAAGCTGGATATTCTTTT
Organism: Lachnospiraceae bacterium; assembly: GCA_022792535.1. Lineage (GTDB taxonomy): Bacteria > Bacillota > Clostridia > Lachnospirales > Lachnospiraceae > Petralouisia. Next base: position 22,868 of record JAAWBG010000018.1, on the reverse strand, counting down.
TTTATCGGCAGAGGGGAGGCAGGATTGCATCATGAGTTTTCTGCCCTATGTCGTAGAACAGACCAGCAGAGGAGAACGAAGTTACGATATTTATTCTCGCCTTCTCTCGGAACGGATCGTATTTTTGGGAGAAGAGGTAAGCGAAGACTCTTCTCGTTCCATCATTGCACAGATGCTTTTTTTAGAATCACAGGAACCGGAAAAAGATATTCAACTCTATATCAACAGTCCTGGCGGCTCCATATCTGCCGGTCTTGCCATTTATGATACCATGCAGTATATCAAATGCGACGTCTCCACCATCTGCCTTGGCATGGCGGCCAGTTTCGGAGCCTTTTTATTGGCAGGAGGCGCAAAGGGAAAACGCATGGCCCTTCCAAATGCAGAGATCATGATCCATCAGCCTGCCATTCACGGACAGGGGATTCAGGGACAGGCCACAGAGATTCAGATTGTATCTAACCACATTCAAAAAAGTAAACAACGTCTAAACCAGATATTGGCTGAAAATACAGGAAAAACAATAGATGAAATCGCAGAAGCCACAGAAAGAGATTATTATCTGTCTGCCTCTGAAGCCTTGGAATTCGGCTTGATTGACGAGATTATTTCTAAGAGAAAATAAGAATTCTGTGAAAATCCAGAGATGAGATCATCTGCTCTGCACAAAAATCTTTCCATTTACTAAAAGGACTGTCGCAAAATATAGCAGTTCTACAAGATATAGTTATAACACCAATCATGTTTACACATTATCTCATAAAAATCTGCCATTTTGCAACAGCCTCTTTTCCTTTATATCATCAGACTCTGATATCCAGACTCCGATACTTATTTTTCTGCTCTTCCTCTGCCAAATATCGGATCTCCCTATATTCCTTTGCCATTTCTTCGATCTGTTCTTTCTGATCCTCCAACTGTTCTGACATACTCTCCGCTGTTTCTTTTGGCAGGTTTCCTTCCACCTGTTCCTGCTCCTGGATCTCCTGAAGCTGTTCCTGAACTTCCTGAAGCTGCTCTGTGGTCTCTTCCAGATTCTCCGTGGTCTCCTCCAGCATCTCCGCTGCGTCCTCCAGCATCTCGTCCAAAATGCCTTTGTCCTCTTCGGTTCCCAGAGCTTCTTCCACCATCTCTTCCCGTCTTTCTTCCGGTGTCTTGGGCTCCAGTTTCTCTGCCGCCTTGGCATTTTTCTTGCCTTGTTCCTCCGCCTCATCCAAAATGTGAGACATCTGCTCATTATTGTAAGCCTGTTTTACCGCAGTGATCTGATCCTCATAATTGTGAAACATTTCCAGCTTCTTGGCAATTTCTTCCACTGTGCCGCATTCCATCTTTTTCAGATTTTCCTTTTGATTTTCCCAGAACTGAATCTGATTTCCTGCCTTCTGCTGACGCTCCGCTTTTTCTTGTGTACTTTTTAAAGCTCCATTCTGCATCCCTAACAGATTCCCAGCAAAAATACTTTTTGATTTATAATTTCCTGAATGATTTCCCGTACCAATACCAAACATATTCATTGACATCATCCGCCCCTTCCCGTCACTACATGGAAATTCTCTATCTCTTTCTTCCTTGTCTCAGATACCTCTTTAGAGTCTTTCTCTTTCGTTTTTCTTATTTCTTCTCTTTCGTTTTCTGTTGTAACCCGCAGTTCTCTCCCTGCTTTTCCTAAAGTGCCAATCTGAGACGATACTGCTTTTTCCATTCGTTTTTCTATTTTTGCAAGGGCATTTTCTTTTTCTGCCGCATCTATCCCCCGCTTTTTATCCTGAGCAATATCAGACTGCAGCGTTCTGGCCTCTCCTTTCAAAGTCCTGGAAACCTTGCCATACACTTCTGCCTGGCCCACAGCGGAATCTGCTGAAACCATGGCTCTCATATAAGCTTTGGACAATCCCGTTTCCTTCTCGTCCGCCTCCTCTTTCTGCAGATTTTCCTGAGATTGAGCAGCGGCCTCTTTCGCAGCCTCCTGCTTTTCTCTGCGCAGGTCAATTTGACGCTGGCGCAGCTGCTGGTTCAGATCGCTAATCTGCTGCTGCAGTTCCTGACGTCTCTTCACCTTTTCCTCTATGCTCATTTCCTGATTCGAGGACAATTCCTGCAATGATTTTTGAACATTCGCAATCTGCTTTTGAAGATTCTTGCTCACCGAATCCGCTCCCATCTGCAGTTGTCCTCCTGAAAAGCCTGCCTCTCCCCCAGGTTTTATTCCGCCTATCTTCATGTCATATCCCTCCTTGATCTTCCATTGAATTCCTTTTCCTGCATGAAATTTTTTTATTCACAATACTTTTAAAATCTTTATCAGTAAATCCTCTTTTTCCTGATAAGGCAGAATCAACACTGCCTCATCCTTTTCATAATCCACATACACAGAATTGCCTCCGCCGCCCATTCCCGGAAGCTTCATATATCCGCCAAATCCAAAATAAAAGGGCTGTTCTTCTAAACCGTATTTCTGAAATAATTCCCTGATTGCAGATGGCTTCACGTAGACGTTTTCCTGGTCTATGGATATGGCTTGTTCCATCTCCTTTCGGTCGCTGATCAGAACCTGCTGGCACAAAGGGTCTACCAAAACCCACTCCTCTATGTTGGTATATTTGGGATAGGAATGGCATTTAATCTCTGCGAATACTCCTATGAGAAATACAGCGCATCCGATACAAAGACACCTGACTCTGACTTTGCTATAGATACGAAATCCGGCTATTTTCTGAATCCGGCGTTTCAGCACCTCATATCCTCTTTCCCCTGCAAATGCCGCTGTCATATCCATGGAATCTGACTGAAGCAGGCAAAAGGTTTTCAGCAAAAGTCTGCCATAATCTCTCGGTTCCCTTCCGCTCTGCAAAATCACTGCCCGATCACAAATATGTTCCAGGTCTTCTCTGAAATCATTCCTGAAAAAAATCAAGAAAATATTAGGCCACAGAAGACAGTAAAAAATCTCCCAAAGAAAATAATACCACAGATGTCCCAAACGGATATGGGTCTTTTCATGAAGAATGATCCACCTAATTTCTTCCTTCTCACATTGTTCCAGTAAAGATCTGGGCAGAACAATCTTAGGCCGCAGCAGTCCTGTGGCAAAGGGCGTAACCGCCATATCGCTGACAAAAACAGTTTGATTCTCTATTTCCCACATCTCCATTTCTGAAAGGAACTTTTTCAGTTTTCGATTTTTTCCAATCATGAAAAAAACGTGGATCAAAACGCCTGCCAGATAGAGATGACAGATCCATGACTGCATCACACAGAGATTCGGCCACCAGAAAAAGTATTTTACCATTATGGGATTTTCATAGAAAACTTTCATCTTTCCCACAAAAGGAACCAACAAAAGAAATGTCCAAAGAAAACCTTTTCCAAAAATCGCTTTTCGAAGACAACTCCTGCGAAGAACCCAGATACCAGCCAATATCACCCAAGAGCATAAAAGGCTCCGTCCCAGCTGCGTTACCAGATAGACCGCCCAGAAGTTGAAAAACTGCATCCACATTACTGCATTCAATCTTTTTCTCCTCTGCCCGTGTTCAATATTTCTTTTAATTCCTGCATCTGTTCTTCTGTCAACGCAACATTTTGCAAAAATGCTGCCACAGCATGAACCCCGTTTCCGGAAAAATAGCTCTCTGTAAACTTCCTGGTTCTCTCTCTCAAACATTCTTCCTTCTTTTTGACTGGAGAATAATGATATACTCTGGCATCGTCTGGGTCTAACGTATAAACAACCAGGTTCTTCCGGCACAGGCGGTTGAGCAGTACCCGGACCATCTTAGGGGCCATATCTTTATTCTTCTGAAGTTTTTGGATAATCTCAGAAGAAGTAAGTGACATAGGAGCTTCCCACAAAACTTCCATGATCATCCATTCACTTTCACTGGGAGCCGCCTCCTCTTTTGCCATGACTCTTATCCCCCTTTCCCGGATTTTATATTCTGACCTTATTTCTTATATCGGAAGGTCATTTTCATTAATTAACGCTTGTTATCCATTTATCAAGAAAGAATCCTGCTTGGCAGGATTCTCCGCCTGCGGTTCTTTTCCTTTCCGCCGCAGTGCACTAATTCTTTTTTATCTTATAGGAAATTCGAAAGAATTTCCTATAAGATAAAAAAAGGAACTGCCTTTACCTGCTGTCACAGATCCGACTGTTCCTTTTCTATCTCTCTTCATTTTAAATTTTTAATAAAAGATCCTGCTTATATTCTCATCAGTATTGAAATCCCAGATTCCCATTATTGTGATGTCCCCATCCCTCTGCAAGAGCTTTTCCGGTAAGATATTGAATATCTGATATGGAAGGTATTCTGGCCTGACCTCTTGCCCCCTGGAGAGAACCGTCCGGCTTCCTCCAGATAAACCGATAGCCATTTTCTTCTGTATGATCCTCATCGCCATATTCATAACGACAGTACTGAAAGCAAAGATTCCATTCCTCTGGTTTCCCTAATTTTACTTCATTGAGAACAACTACTCTTGCCTGTGCCATAATTACCACCCTTTCTTTTAATATACTAATGAGTATCTGATCAGTTACTTATGAGCATATTATAGTACCTTGAGAAACAGATGTCAACTCATTTTAAATTTTCTTTGCAAAATAAATTTACAATTCTATCATCATTTTTAGAGAACAAAGCGGACAGGTCCGCTTCAACTCCCTGAATCCCTCACTCATGAGGGGCGCTGGACATCCTGTGGATGTCCGTTTAGCGCGGACCGAAGTGGAACGTAGACCTTGGACGGTTTGCTGCGCCGAGCACAATTGCGAAGCAATATTTTACCTCTAGTGCGAGTGCGCATATTATTTTTATCTTATAGGAATATACTTTCACGCTTTAGCGTGACAAGGTCTTTCCTATAAGATAAAAAAGAATTTCGTTTTACAAAATTCTGCGCTGCAAATGCGCCGCCACGCTTTAGCGTGACAAGGGTCTTTTTTATAGGATTAGGGTGTCAAAAGCGCTTTTGACACCCTAATCTTTATAGAAGAATAAAGAACCCTGCAGAGCAGGGTTCTTCGCTTATGATTGAATGCAAATATTTTTACGAATGTAGTTTACAAAATATATTTGATATCTTAACTCCAGGGACTTAAATCAATTGTTGGAAGGGATTTGAGCCATGGAATAATGTATGCGCCATATCCTTCCACTTCATCTGCCTGAAGGGTGAGTGTAGCGTTACCGCCTTTGAAGCCCAAAACGTCATAGTCGCCCCAGACGTCTTCCCGTAGATAACTTCTCATATGAGCTTCTGCAAAATCTTTTCCGTATCCGCCATCTTCTTGTTCCAGACCTAAGATCTGCTGAACAGGACGCTGAATGGTATTAACGCTCAGATAAGGAACGATGTCAGCTTTGTCTCCTAAGCGGCGTAAAGTACCTTCACGTTTTTCAGGTGTGATCAGCGGAGAGCCGAAAGACACTACATTTAAAATATTGTACCGCAGCTTCAGTCTCAGATTTCCGGAAGCCTGCTGTGCTTCCATGCCGCCCAGACTGTGGCCGGTAATGATCAGATTAGAACCGATAGGAACATTGTCACAGATTACATTTACAATTTCCCGCAGATAATAGTTGTCTTGTTCAAATCCGCATTTCAGGTCGGTGATAATGTTTGTGGGCTGGTTGAAAATCAATTCTGTGCCGGAAATTCCCACCAGGTATACTGGTGTTGTCTTATTGTCTTTGTGAAGTTCTGCCTGCACAATGTGGATAGGTCCGTTGAAATCCGGGTTCACTGCAGTGGAACAGTGATAGTAGCCGGCATAGATATAACCTGCCATATCACAGGCATTTGTAAATACCGTTTGTCCAGTTTTTGCACCGGAAGTTTCAGGGGAAGCTGCCTGTACCGTCGAAGACGGAAGAAGTGCCAGGATCATTGCAAGACATGCTAGAACTTTTGTTACGTTTTTCATTGTTTTCTCCTCCTTAAAATTATACTCTCCGAGTATCCTAATCTTAGGTACTCATTGGGCACCCCCATAATAGCCCTTTTATAAAATTGCATTCAACGTTTCAAGATGGCCTTAGCTGAAAGGAATACCCACTGCGGTCTTCTCCCTTTTTAGACCGCATTAATGATTGTTGACAATTAGATTTTACGAAGAGAACTCATAGGAATCAAGATACAAAAAAGGAAGATTGTCAAAAATCAATAGGAGAAGAGAGGATAAAAATTTTATACTTTTTTTATTGTATTTTTCTTTCCTCCTGTTTATAATGAAGATAAAACTGACCAGTCGGTCGGAAATTGGTTACAGATAGGAGGATATGAACATGCTGTCAAGATTCAGTGTGAAGAAACCTTATACCGTTATTGTGGGGATTGTGCTGGTGATTATTTTGGGGGTAGTTTCTCTGAGCAAGATGAGTACGGATCTGCTTCCAAGCATGAACCTTCCCTATGCTATTGTGATTACTACATATCCGGGAGCAAGTCCGGAACAAGTAGAGAATGCAGTAACTCAGCCCATAGAGGCGGCTATGGCAAGTACCTCGAACATTAAAAACATCAGCTCCAATTCCTCGAATAACATGTCTATGGTAATTCTGGAATTTGAACAGACTGCAAATATGGATTCCGTTACAGTAGAAATGCGTGAGAGTCTGGATCAGATCAAAGGATATTGGCCGGATACTGTGGGAAATCCTATTATTATGAAGCTGAATCCGGACATGATGCCCATTATGATTGCGGCAGTGGAGACGGAGGGCATGGATAGTCTGGAGATCAGCGATTATGCTGAGAAAGATCTGATTCCAGAGATTGAGAGCGTAGAGGGAGTTGCCTCGGTAACAGGCACCGGGTTGATTAAGGAATCCGTGCAGGTGACTTTAAGTCAGGAAAAAATTGATGCGGTTAACGAGAAGATTACCGCTTCCCTGGACGCTAAATTTTCAGATGCAGAGGAGGATATTAATTCTGCGGAAAATGAAATCAGCAGTGGGAAAAATAAACTGAACAGCGGTCAGTCAGAGATGGCAGGCCAGATCAGCGACGCCCAGAATCAATTGAATGATAAAAAGATTGAATTGTTTCAGACAGAAGCAGACTTAAACAGCAAACTGGCAGAACTGCAGGAGACCAAGAAAAGTACGGAAAAGGGGATTAAGTCTTTAAAGGAACTGCAAAGTCAGGTCAAGACCTTGATTGAGAGCAAACAGAAGCTGGCAGATGGAATAAAAGAACTGAAGGAGCAGGAAGAAAAATTACAAAGCCAGCTCACTCAGCTTGAGACAGCATTGCAGCAGGCCAAAGAAGCATTGCAGCAGGCACAGCAGGCAGGCCTTCAGGAACAGGCGGAGCAATTGCAGGCCCAGGTAACTCAGATGGAAAGTCAGATGGCCCAGATACAGACGCCCCTCACCCAGCTTCAGGAGCAGTTGGGGAAACTTCAAGGCCAGTTAGAGCAGGTGGAGGGAGGTCTCGCCGCCATCAAGTCAGAGCTGGCCGCTCAGGAAGGAAGCACCCTGAAAGCAGAGGCATCAGATGATCAGCTGACAGCGTATATTGCACAGTCCATTACCCAGGCGGAACAAGGACTGGTTCAGATCAACGGTGGAATTGCTGCCATCGAGGCAGGTCTTCAGAGTGTGGCAGAAGGAAAAACCACCATCAACGATACTCTGGCCACTTTAAATCAGAGTCAGATCACTGGCTCTGTAGAAATGGGAAGCGCTTCCGCCCAGCTGGCCAGCGGAGAGGAAAAACTAAAAGAATCCAAAGAAACCTTTGAGAAAAAGAAAGAAGAGGCTTATGATTCTGCAGATCTAAACAATATTTTGACGATGGAGACATTGACGAATATTTTGACAGCACAGAATTTTTCCATGCCGGCCGGATATATTACCGATGAAGGAGAACGGTATATGGTGCGGGTAGGAGACGGGGTAGACAGCGTGGAAGCCCTGCAGGATATGGTGCTGATGGATCTTGGCATGGACGGGGTAGACGTGATACGCATGTCTGATGTGGCAGACATTGTGGTGGTAGATGATTCCAAAGAATCTTATGCCAAGTTAAACGGACAGCCAGGCGTGATGCTGTCCATTGAAAAGCAGACGGGATATTCTACCGGAGATGTGACAAAACGGATTTATGATAAATTCGACAGCCTGAAAAAGGGGAATAAAAATCTGGAAGTATCCGTGATGATGGATCAGGGAATCTACATAGATATGATTGTGGATTCTGTGCTGAACAATATGATCTTTGGTGCATTGCTGGCCATTTTGATCTTGCTTCTGTTTTTAAAAGATATCCGTCCCACGCTGGTTATTGCAGTGTCCATTCCGATTTCAGTTGTCTTTGCAGTGGTGCTAATGTATTTCAGCGGCGTTACCCTGAACCTGATTTCACTGTCTGGACTGGCCCTTGGAATCGGTATGCTGGTGGATAACTCTATTGTGGTAATTGAGAATATTTACCGAATGCGAAGCGAGGGATTATCTGCCCGGAAAGCGGCGGTGGAAGGAGCGAAACAGGTAAGCGGTGCGATCACTGCCTCTACTTTGACTACGGTCTGCGTATTTGCGCCCATTGTATTTACAGAAGGAATTACCCGGCAGCTTTTTGTAGATATGGGACTTACCATCGCTTATGCGCTGCTGGCAAGTCTGATTATTGCATTGACTTTTGTGCCGATGATGGGTTCTAAAATGCTGAAAAAGACAAAGGAGCTCAAACATCCCTGGTTTGAAAGATTTCAGGAAGGATATGGAACGGTGCTGGAAAAACTGCTTCGGTTTAAGCCGGTGGTGCTTTTGGTAATGCTGGCGCTTTTGGTAATCAGCGCAAAAGCATCTGCTTCCAAAGGAACTGCATTTATGCCGGATATGGAAAGCACCCAGATGTCAGTGACTATCACACCGCCGGAAGACGGAGAATTTAAAGAAGCATGCGAACTGGCCGATGAAGTGACGGAGAAAATACAGACGCTGGAAGATGTGGAAGCCATAGGAGCTATGGCAGGAGGCAGCGGAGTTGCCGCAAGTATGATGGGCGGCAGCGAAAATGATATCACCTTGTATCTTATCCTAAAAGAAGACAAAAAATTGACCAACGATGAGATTGCAAAACAGATCACAGAATTGACCAAAGATGTAAAAGGAGAGATCAGTGTCAGCAGTTCCAACATGGATATGGGAGCCCTGGCAGGAGAGGGTCTTTCCATTCGGATCAAAGGCCGTGATCTGGATAAATTGCAGGAGATTGCAAAAGATGTATCTGGAATAGTAGAAAAAATAGAAGGAACCGCAGAGGTTTCCGATGGAATGGAAGAGACAGAACAAGAGTTCCGTATTACTGTGGATAAGGAAAAAGCTGCGGAATACGGGATGACAGTGGCGCAAATTTACCAATTGGTATACGCACAGATGGAAAAAGATACTTCAGATGATACCATTTCTACGGATATCAAAGACTATGAAGTCTATTTGGAAAGTGTGGAGCAAAAGGAGGCTTCTATAGAATCCTTAAAGAATCTCACCTTTACCTACACAGACAAAGAGAATGGAGAAAAGTCGGAGATTCCCCTCTCAAAAGTGGCAAAATTTGAGGAGAGAGAAAGCCTGACGTCCATCAGCAGAGATGGACAGGAGCGATATGTGACTGTCAGTGCGGCTATCGCAGAGGGACACAACGTAGGATTGGTAGGAGACAAAGTAGACCAGGCCCTGAAAGATTATAAGATGCCGGAAGGATATTCCATGGAAATGGTGGGAGAAGATGAGATTATCAATGAGGCCATGGAACAGTTGATGCTGATGCTGGTTCTTGCCATCGCTTTTATTTATCTGATTATGGTGGCCCAGTTCCAATCCCTGAAAGCTCCATTTATTATTTTATTTACCATTCCCCTTGCGCTGACAGGAGGATTTTTGGCTCTGTTCTTTACCAACAATGAGATCAGTATTATTGCCATGATCGGATTTATTATGCTGGTGGGAATTATTGTAAATAACGGAATTGTGATGGTAGAATATATCAACCAGCTTCGAAAAGAAGGCGTGGAGAAACGAGAAGCCATTGTAACTGCTGGAAAGACCAGGCTCAGACCGATCTTGATGACAGCAATGACCACAATCCTTGCCATGTCTACCACTGCGTTTGGAAATGATATGGGATCAGATATGTCAAGACCTATGGCGGTTGTGACCATTGGAGGAATGATTTACGGAACTTTGATGACCTTAGTGGTGGTGCCCTGTATCTATGATCTGTTCTACAGCAATAAGAGCATGGTAGAGGAAGAAATATAAGAGGAAGAAATAGATATGGAAAATGAAAAAAATTATCCGCCGAAAGTAAAGGCTATGTATGAAGCGGTGCTGGAACTGTTTGCCTCAGGAAGAGAACTGAGCACCCTGAAAGTGTCAGAAATCACGGCAAAGGCCGGAATTGGTAAAGGAACAGCCTATGAGTACTTTTCCACAAAAGAAGAGATGATCGTAGGGGCCATTCGGTATGAGGCGGCAAAACATGTGGCTGTTATCATAGAATTAATTGAAAATGGAGAAAGTTTTCAGGAGATTATTTTTCAGGGAATGGATATGCTAGAGGCAACCAATGAGAAATATGGAGGCTTCGACCTGTTGGAAAAAATTCTGAGAGATACCAGCATTACAGGAAGCGGTCTAATGGATGAGCTGAAAAAGTACAAAGAAGACTGCGGAGCGGTGAGAAGTCTTTCTCAAAAACTGCTGGGTCTGGCGACGGATAAAGGACTGATCCAGGAGACCAATACTTATAAAGTGTGGGGCGCTATTTTTTCCCAGTTTGTATCCTATGCCTTTTATCTGACTCATCAGGAATTGCTGATGGGAGCCGAGAGAGAAGAAGTGAGGAATATCATATACGAAAATATTATAAAATTGTTGAATTAATCTCTGTGGAAAGTACTTGACATTTTTGACATTAGACCTTACAATGTACAAAAAATAAGATCGTTCTGCTAAAAGCTGTTTTTGTCAGAGCTTGCAGCGAATGATCACAGGCTATACGAAATAAAGGTAGTGAGAAAGAGGAGTACGCAGGAAACCCTTGTCAGAGAGAACAGTTCATTGGCTGAGAGACTGTTTGAAGAAAGAACTGCGGAAGGTAGCTTTTGAACCGGAGAGCTGAACAAGAGAGAAGATCTGATCTCAGTAAGCTTTCCCGTGTAATCCCCGTTACAGGATAGAGAGATGTGCTTGAAAAAGAGCATGAAAAAAGGTGGTACCGCGAGATTTACGCCCTTTACCGGAGAAGTTCGGTAAAGGGTATTTTTATGGAAGAGGAGAATGATCATGAGTAAAGAATTAGCAAAAACCTACGATCCAAAATCCATTGAGGACAGATTGTATCAGAAATGGGAAGAGAATAAATATTTTCATGCAGAAGTGGATCAAAGCAAGAAACCTTTTACCATTGTGATGCCGCCTCCTAATATTACAGGACAGCTTCACATGGGACATGCATTGGACAACACTATGCAGGATATTTTGATCCGCTATAAGAGGATGCAGGGATACAATGCCCTGTGGCAGCCTGGAACAGACCATGCCTCTATTTCCACAGAAGTAAGAGTGATCAATTCTTTAAAGGAGCAGGGAATCGACAAGAACGACCTAGGCCGGGAAGGATTTTTGGAGAAGGTCTGGGAGTGGAGAGCGGAATATGGCGGACGTATTATCAAGCAGTTGAAGAAGATGGGTTCTTCTGCCGATTGGGACAGAGAACGTTTTACCATGGACGAAGGATGCTCTCATGCTGTGCAGGAAGTATTTATCAAATTGTATGAGAAAGGGCTGATCTATAAAGGCTCCAGGATTGTCAACTGGTGTCCGGTATGTAAGACTTCTATTTCCGATGCAGAGGTGGAACATGAGGAACAGGATGGGTTCTTCTGGCATATTAATTATCCAGTAAAAGGAGAAGAAGGGCGGTTTGTGGAGATCGCCACCACCAGACCAGAGACATTGCTGGGAGACACTGCAGTTGCAGTGAATCCGGAAGATGAGCGTTATCAGGATATTATCGGCAAGACGCTGATACTTCCCTTGGTAGGCCGGGAAATTCCTGTGGTGGCAGACCACTATGTAGACAAAGAATTTGGAACTGGATGCGTGAAAATTACACCAGCCCATGACCCCAACGATTTTGAAGTGGGGAAACGTCATAATCTGCCGGAGATCAATGTACTGAATGATGATGCCACTGTCAACAAAAACGGCGGAAAATATGAGGGAATGGATCGTTACGAAGCCAGAAAGCTGATGGTGAAAGAATTAGAGGAACAGGGTCTTTTAGTAAAAGTAGTTCCCCACGCTCACAATGTAGGAACCCATGACCGCTGCAGCACTACGGTGGAACCTATGGTAAAACAGCAGTGGTTTGTAAAGATGGACGAATTGATTCAGCCGGCAGTGGAAGCGGTAAAAAAAGGAGAGATTCGCCTTCTGCCGGAACGAATGGAAAAAATATATTTTAACTGGACCGATAACATTCGGGATTGGTGTATTTCCAGACAGCTCTGGTGGGGCCACCGGATTCCAGCTTATTACTGTGAGGAATGCGGAGAACTTGTGGTTGCCAGGGAGAATCCGGGAAAATGCCCCAAATGCGGCTGCAGTCATATGACTCAGGATGAAGATACTTTAGACACTTGGTTCTCCTCTGCGTTATGGCCTTTTTCTACGCTGGGCTGGCCGGAAAAAACAGAAGATTTAGATTATTTTTATCCAAACGACGTGTTAGTTACTGGATATGACATTATTTTCTTCTGGGTAATTCGTATGATCTTCTCAGGCTATGAGCAGATGGGGAGAGAACCCTTCCATACCGTGTTGTTCCACGGTCTGATACGGGATTCTCAAGGAAGAAAGATGAGCAAATCTTTGGGAAATGGAATTGATCCCTTAGAAGTGATTGATAAATATGGCGCCGACGCACTGCGTCTGACCCTGATTACAGGAAATGCTCCTGGAAATGATATGCGTTTTTATTGGGAAAGAGTGGAATCTTCCAGGAACTTTGCAAATAAAATATGGAATGCCTCACGTTTTATTATGATGAACCTGGAGGGAGAGATTTCGAAACCAGAGCTGTCAAAATTAGCGCCGGAGGATCGCTGGATTCTGTCAAAGGTCAATACTCTGGCGGCAGATGTGACGGAAAATATGGATAAATTTGAGCTGGGAATTGCAGTTCAGAAAGTCTATGATTTTATCTGGGATGAATTCTGCGACTGGTATATTGAGATTGCAAAAACCAGAACTTTTAAAAAAGAGGAAGATCCGGAATCGGCAAAGGTGGCTATGTGGACCTTAAAGACAGTGCTGATCCAGGCGTTGAAACTGCTTCATCCTTATATGCCTTTTATCACCGAAGAGATTTTCTGTACGCTTCAGGAGGAAGAGGATACGATTATGCTGTCTCAATGGCCGGAATACACAGAGGAGTGGAATTTCCCAGAGGCAGAGGAAGCGGTAGAACATGTAAAAGATCTGGTAAAGGGAGTGCGCAATATTCGGACAGATATGGAGGTGCCCCCCAGCAAAAAGGCAAAGATTTTTATTGTCACAGAAGAAAAATCCCTGGAGAATACTTTTGCAGATATGAAGGAGTCTTATCGTCTTCTGGCCAGCGCCAGTGAGATTCAGGTGCAGGCGGATCAAAGTGGAATCAGTGAAGACGCAGTTTCCGTAGTGATTCCGGGAGCAGTGGTATATCTGCCTTTGGAGGATCTGGTAGACTTTGAAAAAGAAAAGGAACGTCTCAATAAGGAAAAAGCACGTCTCACCAAAGAGCTTGCCCGTTCTAAAGGAATGCTTTCCAATGAAAAGTTTTTAAGCAAGGCGCCGGAAGCTAAGGTACAGGAAGAGAGAGAGAAACTTGCAAAGTATGAACAGATGATGGAACAGGTGGAAGAAAGACTGCAGCAAATGGGATAAGGGATGGACCAGACAGGCTTGGCATACGCTCCTCGCCAATATTGCGGCTTATTCATGCAAGCATGATTCGCCCATAATTTTGACGATGGCTGAAAGGTTATAAAATTATTCTTAAATTTGCATAAAATTGTTGAAATGAGACGTAAAAGTTGGTAGTATAGAATATATAGCGGTATTTTGACAGAAATTCCAGGTAAAGGGGGATCTGTAATGGCGACAATGACGAAAAAGGACCCACAGATACGAGTTAGTCATGACAATATGAAGGCATATCTTTTTCTGCCTAATCCCGTAATGGATACGTATACCGAACGTGAGATAGAAGAAGCGTTACAGAGTAGCAATGTGGCATATGGGATTCAGGAAGATAAGATTCGAGAAGTAATAGAACAGCAGGTTTATAATCGTGAAGTGCTGATTGCACAGGGAGATGAACCGAAAGACGGTGTTGACGGATATTACGAGTATAAATTTGATGTGAATTTCAGTAAGAAGCCCAAGCTGTGTCCTGATGGATCTGTGGACTATTGGAGTATTAAGATGGTAGAGATCGTAACTGAGGGACAGGTAATTGCCGTGTACCATCAGGCAATACCGGGAGAAGACGGGGTCGATCTGAGAGGAAAGCCTGTGCTTGCAAAGCGGGGAAGAGATCTTGTTCCGCTGCGTGGAAAAGGCTTTGAGCGTTCTGAAGACGGACTTACCTATACGTCTCAGATGGATGGCAAAATAGAGATGAGCAACGATCGTATTACAATTCTGCCGGTTTATGAAGTTCATGGAGATGTGGATTTATCTATTGGAAATATTGATTTCCGAGGAGATGTGGTCGTTCATGGTGCAGTCTGCAGCGGCGTGTCTGTGAAAGCTACCGGCACGGTGACCGTTGACGGCGTAGTGGAAGGCGCTAAGATTGAAGCGGGAAAAGACATCATACTGCGAAGCGGCGTTATGGGAGCTTCCAGAGCGGTTATTACTACAAGAGGAAATATTACAGCAAAGTTTTTTGAATATACAAGAGTTCATGCCAATGGTTCCATTTGGGCAGATGTGTTTTTGAACTGCCAGGTATCCTGCGGAGAGCGGATCATGCTGGATGGAAAGAAGGCAAGTATCGTGGGGGGCAAAGTAGGCGCGATTCAGGGGGTTGTGGTACATACCTTGGGAAGCGACGGAGAAGTCAAGACCCATGTGAGAATCGGCAATGATTCTTCCGTAAGACGCCGGATTGGAATTTTACGAAATAAGATCGAAGTGGAAAAGGCCAATCTGGAGAAGATTGAGGGAGGACTTAAGATTCTCAAGGATGCGAAGAATGATCCCAGAAGAACGGATCTTCTCCGCGTAAAGATCCGTGATACTGCATTGCTGGCGGAAGATATGGCTGAGCTGGAGAAGTTAGAGGATCAGATGGAGCGGGCAAGAGGCGGAAGCGTCAGAGTATTAGGGCATGTATATCCGGGAGTCAGCGTAGAGATTGATGATCTGGAGGTTCATGTTAAGGAAGAACAGATTAATCTGGAATTTATCAGACAGATGGATAGGATCATCATGTGTGGTCTTTAAGAGGTATTAGTAAAATTGACAATCAAGAAAGAGAATAGAGCAGGACTGTTGTAGAATGATAGTATTTTGCAGCAGTTCTGTTTTTTGTAGAAAACTGTCATACGAAAATTGGAAAGGATGTATAAATAATACTGGATTTTACCATGTTACTATATTATAATGGGTGAGGTGTAAAGAGGTGTGACAGAAAGATGAAAACTTATGAGGAAACTTTGAAAGAGATATTGGAGATACCAAAGTTCACCAGTAAAAATACATTAGAACATACCAGGGAATTTCTGCATAGATTGGGAAATCCACAGAACAGATATAAAGTCCTCCATGTAGCCGGCAGTAATGGCAAAGGAAGCGTCTGCGCTTATATGGACAGCGTACTCAGAGCAGAAGGAAAAAAGACTGGATTATTTACCTCTCCCCATCTGGTACATATAGAAGAACGGTTTGTGGTGGATGGAAAACCTTGCCAGAGGGAGGAATTTGTACAGGCGGCTGCTCAGGCGGATCAGGCTGCAAAGACAATGGTGCAGGAAGGACTTCCCCATCCCACATTTTTTGAATATATTTTTGCGGTGGGAATGCTGATTTTTGCCTGGAATCAGGTGGAATATGCAGTGGTGGAGACTGGACTGGGCGGCAGGCTGGACGCCACCAACATAATAGAGAGTCCTCTGCTGACGGTGATCACTTCTATCAGCCTGGAGCATACAGAGATTTTGGGAGAGACACTTTCTGAGATTGCGGCAGAGAAAGCAGGTATCTTAAAGCCTGGAGTTCCTGTGGTGTATGACGCTTCTCTTAGGGAAGTGAACCAGGTGATCAAAAAAAGAGCGGCTGCTTTGGAATGTCAAATATATTCAGTAAATCCTAAGAAAATTAAAATTTTATTAAACACAGGAAAAAAGATTGCTTTTTCCTATGATTCTGGTTATGATGTTACTGAAACTACCATCCCTTTTGGAGCGCCTTATCAGGCCCAGAATGCGGCGGTGGCTTTGCAGGCCCTGAACTGTCTAAAGGAGACAGAGGGAATCTCAGAGGAAGCGGTCAGAAGAGGAATGGCCGGCACAGAGTGGAAGGGAAGAATGCAGGAGGTTCTTCCTGACGTATATTTTGACGGGGCCCACAACTTGTCAGGAATAGAGAGATTTTTGGAGGCGGTAAAGCAGATTACAGAGGAATCTGCTGTTTTACTGTTTTCCATGGTGAAAGAGAAGGAGTATATTCAAGCGGCAGAACGCCTGCTTGCAGAGAAAAACTGGGAGGAGATTGTGATTACAACGGTTCCTGGTTCACGGGGCCTTTCCTGTGATGTATTGACGGAAGTGTTTGAGAAATCTGCCAAAAGCAGCCGGCAGAAAGTGAAGATCACAGCGGCAGCGGATATCAGCCAGGCATTTTTTTATGGATTAGAATGCCGAAAGCCAGGACAGAAACTTTTCTGTGCAGGGTCTTTGTACCTGATTGGCAGATTAGAAGAAATTGCAGGAGGTATGCAGAATGATCAATTTTGAAGAAGAACTGAAAAAATTTAAACCCAGCCTGGAAGTGGAAGAGGCTGAGGATGCCATATATGACAGGGATCTGACAGATATGACAGATATTATGCAGGAGATCTTAAAAGAGGCCAGACAGCCTCGTTAGAGGAAAAAGAAATGTGGAAGATCAGATCATTATGGCCATCAGAAATGGTTTTAAAATAAGAGAGGAATTATATGGATTCTTATACTAAAATTATTCGAATATCCAATGCACTGTATAACGACGGATTGGAAAAGGCAAAGGTGCGGGATCTGTCCGGTGCGATACAGTCTCTCCGGAAAAGTCTGCGCTATTATAAAGGGAACATACATGCAAGGAATCTCCTTGGATTGATTTATTATGAGATAGGAGAGGTGGCGGACGCTTTAAGCGAGTGGGTGCTCAGCCGAAGCTTGAGTCCGGAAAATAATCTTGCAGAAGAGTATTTAGAAGAGATTCAATCCAATCACTCGCAGTTAAATTCGGTAAATCAAACGATCAAAAAATATAATCAAGCATTGTTGTACTGTCAGCAGGACAGTAAAGATCTGGCTATCATACAGTTAAAAAAAGTGCTTTCCATGAATCCAGGGCTGATCAAAGGATATCAGCTTCTGGCCTTGCTGTATATGGAAGAAGGCAAGTATGAGCTGGCCAAGAAGGAGCTGCGGGCAGCAGTAGAGATTGACAGCAGCAATATTACAACCCTGCGGTATCTGAGAGAGGTAAATTTGTACCTCCATGGAGATCTTGCTCCTGAAAAAGCAGGACATAAGGAGAAAAAAGCGTCAGCTTACCAAAGTGGGAACGAGACTATTATTCAGCCCACGAATTTTAAGGACTATTCCGCGGTCATGACAGTTGTAAATCTGATTATCGGAGTGGTGATTGGGGTATTGATTACTTCTTTTCTGGTGATTCCAGGGGTCAAACAAAAGGCAGTATCAGAGGCTAAGAAGGCGGAATTGGCGGCCAATGATTCTCTGACCACCCGGAACCAGGAAGTGAAAAGTTTAGAGAATCAGATTAAAGAGCTGAATGAAAAGATCAAAAAACAGGAAAATGCTTCTGAGGATGTAAAAAAGACAGTAGACAGTTATGAACAGCTGATTGCAGCCTATGATGCATTTGCTCAGCAGAATATTCAAGGGGCTGGAGAGGCCATTGAAAAAGTGGAAGCAGAGTTGTTGGGAGAGCAGGCAAAGAACGTTTATAATAATCTGAACGGGCAGGTAAATGCCCAATATATCACTGCAGTGTATAACCAGGCAGAACAGGATTATAATGCAAGGCGTTTTCCGGAGGCCATCGCAGGATTAGAGAAAGTGGTGGAAGTAGAGGAAGATTACAACAATGGTTACGCCATCTACTATCTGGCCCAGTCTTATCGTCAGACAGGGGATTTAGAAAATGCTAAAAAGTATTATCAGAGGATGGTGGAGCTTCATCCAGGAACATCCCGTGCCAACAAATCTCAGCAGTATTTGAATGAAATGGGGCAGCAGCCTCAGCCTTAATAAGAAATATCATTTAGAATAGAATAGAAAATACAAAAGACGTCATGATTTATGGCGTCTTTTGTATTGAAAGGAAGGGAAACATGGAACACAGATTTGAAAAGGAATATGGATGCCTTGTACTGAGAATGCCGGAAGAATTAGATCATCACCAGGCAGAGTTTTTGAAAGAGGCGGCAGATGGATTGATCCTGCAATATCCGGTGCGCAGTTTGGTGTTTGATTTTGCGGACACGAAATTTATGGATAGTTCTGGTATCGGCGTGATTATCGGAAGATGCAAAAATGTACGGTTTTCCGGGGGCTATGTAAGAGCGGTGAATCTGAATGAACAGATACAGAGGATCTTTCAGTTATCTGGGTTGAAAAAAATAATCGAAGTGGAGTAACAGGAGAATTGCAAGGAGGATTCTATGAAACAGGTAAAAAATGAAATGAAGATGGAGTTTTTGGCTTCATCATCCAACGAAGGATTTGCCAGAGTGACGGTGGGGGCTTTTGTGGCAGAATTGAATCCCACAGTGGACGAGCTTGCGGATATCAAAACAGCAGTCAGCGAGGCAGTTACCAATTGTATTATTCACGGATATGAACAGAAAGAAGGGAGTATTTGGATTCATTGCTGTATCGATGGGCAGCAGGTGGAGATTTCTGTGACAGATACAGGAAAGGGAATTCAAGATATTGATCAGGCAAGAGAACCTCTATTTACCACAAAACCAGAGTTGGAGCGATCTGGAATGGGATTTGCCTTTATGGAGGCTTTTATGGACGAGGTGGAAGTGGTATCGGAACCCTGGAAAGGCACCTGTGTGATTATGCGGAAAACCATAGGACAGGGATGATTTAGAACCGTCGTAAGGAGAGAAAAAGAGGTGAGACAGTTGATGGATCAGGTGCAGGTGGATAAGGAGGAGTGTACATATCAAGAAAAAGAGATCTGTAAGAAACAGGGAAAAGAAGAGGACCAGGTACGTCAGATGTTGTGGAAGGTACGACAGGGAGACCAGAAGGCAAGAGACTGGATGGTGCAGAAAAATATGGGATTGGTCTGGAGCATTGTGCGCAGATTCACCAATCGGGGATATGAGATGGAAGACTTGTTTCAGGTGGGAAGCATTGGATTGATGAAGGCAATTGATAAGTTTGATCTGTCCTTTGAAGTGAAATTTTCCACCTATGCAGTGCCGGTGATCACAGGGGAGATCAAACGGTTTCTGCGGGATGACGGGATGATCAGAGTCAGCCGGAGCCTGAAGGAAAGCGGGGCGAAAATTAAACAGGTGAGGGAGAGACTGCAGCTGTCTCTTGGGCGGGAACCTACCCTGCAGGAGATCTCTCAGGAGACGGGGATTCCCAGAGAAGAGATTGTGATGGCCCTGGAAGCCAATGGAGAGGTGGAGTCTATTGATAAAGCCTATGCTCCTGGAGATGGAAAGGAGACCTGCCTGGCAGACCGGCTGCCTCAGGAGAAAGACAGCCATGAAATATTGCTGAATCACATGCTGCTGGAACAATTGCTGGCAGAGTTGGGAGAAATGGAACGCAGGTTGATTGAACTGCGGTATTTTGGAGATAAAACTCAGACGCAGGTGGCGGAGGAACTGGGAATCAGCCAGGTGCAAGTCAGCAGATTGGAGAAGAGAATTTTGATCAGTATGCGGAACCGTGTAAAATAAAATCAATTCAAATAAAAATTGATCTAACATATAACGAATAAATTTTTGGATAAGATGGCATACTACTTCCAAAGTTGGAAAAGGAAGTGAGAATATGAATCGTAGTCATAGTACCATCTATCGGATTTGTCTTCTGGCAGTCGTAATTCTCACGATTACAGGAGGCATTTTCTATTATGTGAATTATGTGGCAAATCAAAATACTATAACAGAGGGGACTTTGGTGAGAGCATGGAGCTTGGAAGAGGGATTGCAAAGGGCAGAGGAAGAAAATGCCTCAGAGGAGACATCCGTAGAGAGCTTCAGACCATATGCAGGAAAAATGGAATGTGCATAGAATGGAGGAGCCTATGGCGTCAAATACAGATACCGTATATCTGAAAATAGAACAGAATGTGCTGGTGAAAGAGCCTTCTGTGACCTTAAAGGATGTTGCGAAGATCACCTCAGTGAATCAGCCTCTGGTAAATAAATTAAAGACACTGAAAGTATACCAGTTTCATACCCCGGCCAATCAGAGCAAAAAGAAAAAACAGGTGGAAGTATTTTCGGTAATGAAAATTATTGAATTGATTGGCCGGGAATTTCCCAATGTGGAGATACAAAACATTGGGGAAAAAGATTTTGTGCTGGAGTACGAGCCAAAGCAGGAAGCAAAGTGGCTGCTGTATGGGAAAACAGCGGTGCTGTGCGTATTGATTTTTTTCGGATCTGCATTTACCATTATGACATTTAATAATGATGTGGGCGTGGGAGAAGTATTCGCAGATTTTTATCAGCAGGTGATGGGAAGAGAATCAAATGGTTTTACTGTGTTGGAAGTTTGTTATTCCATTGGGCTTTTTCTGGGAATTATGATATTTTTCAATCATGTGGGTCATAAGAAGATTACCCATGATCCCACCCCGATTCAGGTGGAAATGCGTACTTATGAGAAGGATGTGGATACCACATTTATCGAGAATTGTGGAAGAAAAGGAACCAGCAATGATGTGGATTAAGCAGGTGTTTTTAGGATTCATCGGATTGGCAAGCGGCTCGGCAATTTCGGCCGGAGTGTTCAGCTTTATTATCTCTGTGGGAGTGGTGCCTAGAATTATTGGAAAGAGCCGTACCGCAGCAGATGTGATCGCTTATGAAAATGCAGTGATCCTGGGAGGGACATTGGGAAACCTATTTTCTCTGTTTTCCATTTCTGTACCGCTGGGAATCTGGATTGTAGTTTTGTTTGGTCTGTCTGCCGGAATCTTTACAGGGTGTCTGGCAGTTGCCTTGGCAGAGATCTTAAATACCTTTCCCATTATGTTCCGGCGCTTTGGAATCAAAGAAGGCTTGAGCTGGCTGCTGTTTTTTATGGCTTTGGGCAAGGCAGTAGGAGCGCTGTATTTTTATGCAAATCATATGCAGCAAATAATATAGGTAACGATAGGACAGGAAGAGAGGAATTAAGATGGCACAGGAAACCATGGAACAAAAGGAAAAGAAAAATCAGGAATATAACGAATATGTGAAGCAGGTAACGCCCACTCATTCCCTTCCGGCAAATATGCTGAAAGCATTTATCACAGGGGGAATCATCTGTCTGATTGGTCAGTTGTTTTTGAATTTGGCAGGCGATACCTTTGGATTGGATAAAGAGACTGCCGGAAGCTGGTGCAGTATGCTGCTGGTATTTTTAAGCGTATTACTGACGGGTCTGAACATTTATCCTTCCATTGCAAACTGGGGCGGCGCAGGGGCATTGGTGCCCATCACAGGATTTGCCAATTCAGTGGCGGCGCCGGCGATTGAATTTCAGAAGGAAGGACAGGTTTTTGGTATTGGCTGTAAAATATTTACCATCGCAGGGCCGGTAATCTTATATGGAATCTTTACAAGCTGGGTTTTGGGACTGATTTATTGGATCGGCATGTATTTTGGATGGTTCTAATAGAAAAATAAAATGGAAAAATTTTTAGGAATCAGGCATATTTATGGATAGGAGTAATCCATAAGGTATAAAA
Organism: Lachnospiraceae bacterium; assembly: GCA_022792535.1. Classification (GTDB taxonomy): domain Bacteria; phylum Bacillota; class Clostridia; order Lachnospirales; family Lachnospiraceae; genus Petralouisia. The sequence continues at coordinate 639 of JAAWBG010000018.1, read as the reverse complement.
TTATTTTTTTGGCTTATACTATTCTTAAATGTAAAATAGAAAGGATGTCATGATGGAAGAAAAATATGATATGCCTATGGGCTTGAGTTTTCAATTAGGGCTGAATGAAAAAGCCTTGTCCGTCTATGCACAGATGAGTGAAACAGAACAAAGACAGGTGGTGGAGGCTGCCAGAAATGTGAGATCCAAAGCAGAAATGCAGCAGTTAGTGTCCAGCCTGGAACATAATTTTAGTTAAAGAGTGATAGAATTTTCAATAGAGATATACCTTGAGGTTTTGGATTTTGCAGCTTTATAATGCCAAAAAGTTCACATCACAGCGTGATGTGAATTTTTTTGTGCAAGATGTCTATGCTGCCTTTGGCAACAAGACCTTTTGTCATCTTATAGGAAAGACCTTGTCACGCTAAAGCGTGAAAGTATCTTTCCTATAAGATAAAAAAGAATTATCGCACCGCGGCGGAAAGGAAATGAACAGCGGAAGCTGCCCGCCGCAGGCGGATAATCCTGCGAAGCAGGATTCTTTCTTGTCTTATAGGAAAAACCTTGTCACGCTAACGTGTGAAAGTATCTTTCCTATAAGATAAAAATAATATGCGCACTCGCACAAGAGGTAAAATATTGCTTCGCAATTGTGCT